>CAMWXF010000067.1 GCA_947178115.1 uncultured Lachnospiraceae bacterium | reverse complement strand
TCCAGAATTTCGCGCATAGTCTGCTGCTGCGGAAGTATCAGCCTGCCCTTGGGAGCGGCCGCGTCTACGGGAATCACCAGAACCACAACGTCACCGTCACGCAACAGATCGGCAACGATATGCTTTTCGTTTTGCAGGCTCTCTGCAAACTCGCCGATTCTGGTTTTGAGCAGGTTGATGTTCTCGCCCGTTACGGCGCTTAAGTAGAGCGAATTTCCGTGAAGCGGTGGTCTTTCGGATAGCAGATCGGCTTTGTTATACGCGATCAGATACGGCAGTCTGCGCTCCTCGAAAAGCGCGACAAGCTCCCTGTCCTTTGTTGACAGCCCTCGTGCCGCGTCCACAACGAGCACCGCAACATCGGTCCTTACAAATATCTCACGCGCCTTTTTGACGCGCAGCGCCCCAAGCTCTCCCTCATCGTCAAGACCCGGTGTATCGATAACGACGACCGGACCAAGCGGCAGCAGCTCCATTGCCTTACGAACAGGGTCGGTAGTCGTGCCGCGAACCTCGGACACTACCGAAAGTTCCTGCCCCGTGAATGCGTTTACAAGACTGGATTTTCCCGCGTTGCGCATACCGAAAAAACCTATATGCAGGCGCTCGGCGGATACGGTATCATTTAATCCCATAGCTGTGTCCTTTCGTTAAAAGCGGAAATCACGACGGCCTAAGTTCTTAATATCCTCGATGTTGCGCCGCGCGATCTCGCGCACCTTTTCCTTGGGTATACGCTCCAGCTCGCGCTCCACCATCTCGTAGCCGACACGTTTTGTGTCCTCCAAGGCGTAGTCCTCGAGATACTCCGAGAGCGTCATAAGCGCGTTGGGGTGGCAGCAGTTGAGTATCTGTCCGCTCTTGCACAGGCTCATAAAGCGGTCGCCTGTTCGTCCCTCGCGATAACATGCGGTGCAGAATGACGGGATATGCCCGCTCTCCATAAGCCACTTTACCACCTCGTCAAGCGTTCTCTGATCGGAAACGTCGAACTGCTCGGTGTCGTGCGGGCGCGTTTCCTCCGTGTAGCCACCGACCGACGTGCGCGAGCCGCCGCTTACCTGCGAAACTCCCAGACGAAGCAGCCTGGAACGCACCTGCTCGGATTCACGCGTGGATATGATCATTCCCGTGTATGGTACAGCAAGACGTATGCAGGCAGTGATCTTCGCAAAAGTCTCATCGTCAATACCATTGTCGAACGCAGCAGGGTCGATATCATCGGCGTGCTTTACACGCGGCACGCTTATCGTGTGAGGACCTACGCCGTGAACAGCCTCTAAGTGCTCCGCGTGCATAATAAGTCCTGCAAATTCGTATTTGTACATCTCCAACCCGAACAGCACACCCAATCCTACGTCGTCAATGCCGCCCTCCATTGCTCTGTCCATTGCTTCGGTGTGGTAGGCGTAGTCGTGCTTCGGTCCCGTAGGATGCAGATTAAGGTAGCTCTCCTTATGATAAGTCTCCTGAAAGAGAATATACGTACCGATCCCCGCTTCTTTCAGTTTCCGATAGTTCTCGACGGTGGTCGCGGCAATATTGACATTTACGCGGCGGATATCGCCGTTCTTGTGATGAACGCTGTAA
Organism: uncultured Lachnospiraceae bacterium; assembly: GCA_947178115.1. Taxonomy (GTDB): domain Bacteria; phylum Bacillota; class Clostridia; order Lachnospirales; family Lachnospiraceae; genus UBA3282. The sequence goes on along the minus strand of CAMWXF010000067.1, from coordinate 6,187 downwards.
ATCGTCCTGATACAGTCGAGTATGTACTCAATTGGATTGTTGACGGGATCTTCCCCCGCCTCAATGGCAAGACGCTTATGTCCCATATCCTGAAGCGCTATGACCTCTTGCCTTACCTCCTCCTGCGTGAGCTTTTTACGCGTAATGTGCTTGTTTTTCATGTGGTACGGACAGTAAACGCAGCCGTTAACACAGTAATTCGAGAGGTAGAGCGGCGCAAAAATAACGATTCTGTTGCCGTAGAATGCGAGCTTGATCTCCTCGGCGATCTCGTACATCCTCTCGATCAGCTCAGGATCTTCGCAAGCCAGAAGAACCGACGCTTCACGGTGGGTAAGCCCCGCGCATACGCTGCCTGTCTCTGTCTTCCCGGGCCGGGCCTTTTCAAGTATTTCCTCAATCAGCTTCGTGTTGTTTTTGTTTTCTTCGGCATAAGCAAGGGTCGCGCGGATCTCCTCATCATTGATGAATTCTTCCGCTTTTAGCGATTTAGGGTCATAATTACTCATAACATTTTCCTTTCCTGATATCTCCGATATCTGTTACGATCTCGTATCCTATTGCGTTCATTCGCTGTTCGAGACGGCTTGTGCACTGGGCTGACTCATCGCCCGTGCATAGCTTATTGTCGTACAGCTCGTATTTTTTCCGCACCGAAACAGGCGACAAATTCGGCATCACTACATTCGCGCCTGCGAGTATGCCGCGCTCCCTGCCATCTGGAGCAATCGTACCCAGCGCCGTTGTCGCGGGAAGGAGCACCGGCGGATAAATCAGCCGTATGACCGACAGCAGAAAGCAGGTCAGTTCAATCGTTCCCGGCGTCTCGTCCTTAAACGGCGTGTCATGGTGCGGAACAAACGGTCCTATCCCGCACATATCGGGGTTGAAACTTTCAATAAACTTCAAGTCCTCTGCAAGATGCTGCGATGTCTGAAAGGGCGATCCCACCATAAATCCGCAGCCCACCTGATAGCCGAGCGCACGCAGATCGTTAAGGCAGCGCATACGGTTGTCAAACGACATCTCAGGCGGATGCAGGCGCTCGTAGTGCTCTCTGTCGGCAGTTTCGTGACGCAGAAGATACCTGTCCGCACCCGCCTTTCGAAGCGCCGCGTAGCTCTCAAAACTTCGCTCGCCAAGCGAGAGCGTTACCGCACAATCGGGGTGCGCAGACTTTAGTTTTCGGATAATGCCGCACACGACCTCGTCCGAGAAATACGCGTCTTCGCCTCCTTGCAGGACAACCGTGCGGAAACCGAGTAAGTAGCCTTCATCGGCACATGCAAGTATCTGCTCCTCTGTCAGGCGGTATCGGTCGCAACCACGATTGCTGCGCCGAATCCCACAGTACAGACAGTCATTCCTGCAGATGTTGCCGATCTCGATAAGCCCGCGTACAAACACCGCGTTTCCGTAGATCTCACGCCGCGCCCTGACAGCATGCTCTGCGAGAAGAGCCGCCGTATCAGCGGAGCGGTTTTCAATCAGATACTGATACTCCTCCCGGGTAAGACTACGCTCCGTGATCAACCTTTCTGTCAGCTCTTTCATTCGCTCATTCATCAAACTTCACACTCGCTACCCTTGTTCCCATAAGATCCCTCCACCAAAAATGCCGCGCCCTATACAAGGCACGGCAGATTATCATACCCGAAATCCAAGCTGCAATACGCGCGGTATCGCACCTTGATCTATTCCACATAGCCGCGCCTTTCCCTCAGACCGAAGTCTTTATGTCAGGCGACGAAAACGTTTCTAAAAAAGATTCACTTTCCCGACAACACCGTCATTAATGACATAGTAAGCCGTGAAATCCTCCGGTTTAATATAGATCTGCATATTTTCAATAGAGTCTTTCTGATGACCCTTAGCGCAGTAGTGAGATTTCACACGCTCAGTCACCTCCGCCATAGTCACCTCATACTCCCGATACTGTAGAAATACTTCGGGCACCGCTTCCTTCTTTGCAGGCGCCTGTTGCTCTTCTGCACTTTTCACTTCGGCTGCTGTTTGAGGCTTTGCGCTTTCCTCTGTTCCGGATACTGCCGGAACAACCGCTTCACTCTTCATCTCTGTTCCCATCGTGTTCCCTGTTAACTCCTTCTTGTCCATCAAATTCTCCCCCTTACGCCGGTTCGCCGGCTTCCTCTGTATCTATAGTTGCGCACGCACCCCCTGCGTACACCCCATATACACAACAACTATTGCTATTGTAACATTGTTTCCCTTAATCCACAAGTAATACATGTCGGATTCGAATATCTGAATATCAAAAGGTGCCTCTACTAAACTCCGTAGGCATATTGCATAAAATGTTCACGCAGTCGTCCTGCGTAGGAATATGAGATTTTCTTAATATTCCGTTCAACATAACAGAAATTTCGGGACATGGATGTCCCGGAAAGCCCGACATGAGCCCGGATGGCGAATAGAGGGCGGTTTCGTCCCCTATCTCAACTTGTCCGGAATATTATAGAAAATCCATATGACGAAGCCCGACACAAGAGAACATTTTATGCAATATGCCCCTGCACTTTCACAATTGCACCTTTTGATATTCGGAACCCGCAACAACAAAAGACCGGCGTCCACACAGTCTCCCATATGTCCGCCGGTCCCAATATTTTCTTTTTACCTCTAAAAACCTTCTATCACGAGACACCTGCCTCTCAACATCCGTTCCGCACGTATTATCTTATACCGATCTCCGTATCAGACTCCGTTACATGGCTGTGTGTCTTGATATAGTCCACGATCTCGTCCAGCTTCGTGAATGCAAGACCTACATAGCTGTCCGCGCATCCATAGTACAATGCGATCTTGCCGCTCTCGGAATCATGAATGGTTGCGCAGGGGAAGCAAACGTTCGGTACGAATCCTCTCTCCTCATACCACTCTTCCGGTGTCAGCAGGAAGTTCTCACATCTGTAAAGTACTTTGGACGGATTGTCGATATCGAGAATCGCGCCACCGATGGAGTATACGAGTCCGTTGCAGGTTCCGCTTACGCCATGGTAGAACAGGAGCCATCCTTCACTTGTCTCGATCGGAGCAGCGCCGCCGCCGATCTTCACGGATTCCCACCACTCGGAGCTTCTGCCCATCACATGTCTGTGTCTGCCCCAGTATACCATATCCGGACTCTCGCTTAAGAAGATATCGCCGAAAGGCGTATGCCCGGAATCCGAAGGTCTGCTTAAAAGCATGAACTTTCCGTTAATCTTACGAGGGAACAGCACCGCATTTCTGTTAAAGGGAATAAAAGGATTCTCGATTCTCGTAAATGTCTTGAAGTCCGTGGTCTTCGCCATACCGATGGAAGCACCGTAGAAATCCTGACACCAGATAATATAGTATATATCCTCTACCTTAACAAGACGGGGATCATATGCATAGACAGGCATGAAATCATTGCCGTCCTCATCCTTGAAAGGAATCTTCTCCTTCTCAAATTCCCAGTGGATCGCATCTTTGCTGTGACCCAGATAGATATACGGGATACCATTTGTCTGTTCACCTCTGAACACGCCGATAAACTCGTCCCCGTAAGGCATTACTGCGCTGTTAAAGATTCTTGCAACGCCTTCCACCGGATTTCTGCCGATCACGGGATTTTCACTGTAACGCCAGATCGGTGCGCCTTTTAAGCCTTCCGGTTTCTCCTGCCACGGCACATTTTTTACGGCAGGACTGATCATTTTCACTTCACTCATTTTGTAACTGTGCTCCTTTCGCCCCTATGTTTCTATTTTACGATTACTGTTTCGATAAGAATTCGAGGTTCTTTTTGATCAGGTCACACCTCTGTGCCACACACTCTACAGAGCGCAGCGGATCATTCGGTGTATTAAATACATAGTCGATCAGTTTATCGATCGTTGTGGTCGCCACATGCATCCTCGTATCACTGGAGGCGTAATAGATATATACTTCCCCGTTATCCTTCGCAATCGCGCCGTTGGTGAATACCACATTCGACACATCGCCCACGCGCTCGCCCTCTCGCGGTCCGATCAGCATGCCGGAGGGTTCCGCAATCACCTTGGAGGGATCGTTTAAATCTGTGGCAAACGCATAGATTACATAGCGCAGTCCTGCCGCCGTGTTTCTCACACCGTGAGCGATATGAATCCATCCCTTGTCTGTCTTGATCGGGGTTGCGCCCGCTCCGTTCTTCGCCTCGGTGATGGTATGATACTTGCGCAGGGAAGTCATCTTCTCTTCGTCAATCACCGCATGGGTAATATCGTCGCACAGTCCGAAGCCGATACCGCCGCCGGAACCTGTGTCGATGAAGTCGTCCATGGGTCTTGTATAGAACGCGTATTTACCATTCACGAACTCCGGATGAAGCACTACATTTCTCTGCTGTGGGGAGCGGAGTGTGGTCAGATTATCTAACCTCTCCCAGTTCTTTAAATCTTTTGTCCTTACGATACCTGCCGCAGCCACCGCCGCAGACAGATCGTTCACCGTCTTATCTTTGCTCTCGGAGCAGAACACACCATAGATATAGCCGTCCTCATGCTTGGTCAGCCGCATATCATACACATTTGTCTCCTCCGGACAGGTATCCGGCAGAAGGATCGGGTAATCCCAGAACTGAAAACCGTCGATTCCACTGTCGCTCTCCGCCACGCCGAAGAAAGACTTTCTGTCATTACCCTCAATACGCGCCACGAGATAATACTTGCCGTTTAACTCGATTGCTCCGGAGTTCATGACCGCATTCACGCCGAGACGCTCCATGAAATAAGGATTCGTCTCCGGATTCAGGTCATATTTCCACGTGAGCGGAATATGCTCTCTTGTCAGCACCGGATACTCATATCTGTCGTAAATTCCGTTATATATTCCGGACTTCACATTTTTTCTGTTGATTAGTTTATTGTATTTCTCTAATTCCACATAGTAATTACCGTGTAACATCACTGTTGCCCTCCGCTCTTCTAATCACTTCCAGACACATTCTGCCGTTATGATACGGACACTTCCAAGGTTCCACAATGGGCTTGCCGCTCACAGCCTTACCTTCGCTGTTTACGTCCCAGAACCATTCTGACCCGTCTCTCTTATCTACCACATGATCCCTGATGAATTCCCACTCTGCTTTGGCGGCCTCCCGGTATTCCGTATGCTCCGGTGCCAGCGCATAGGCATTCAAGAATCCTACTACCGCTTCCGCCTGCACCCACCAGATGCGGTTTTGATCCACCACACCCTTCTCGCACTCGTTCGCAAAAGAATGTCCGTCAAAAGCCACATTATACACTTGACCAGTCAAGTCAAGAATAATCGGAAGCATTTTATCTTCATATGCCTTCTCTCCCAAAACATCCGTACCCCTGCGGATCAGCCATGCCGTCTCGATATCATGCCCGTAAGAGTGCAGATCTAAGATCGAGTTCATTTCCCTGTCGAAGAACACTTCCTGTCTGTGAAGCCCCGGATTATAGATTTTATCCGCGATGGTATCTAAGATCCACTCCAGACGCTTCTTCACATCGGTGTCACCGCTCACGCGATACAACTCCGTATACGCCTCAAACACGTGAAGCAGCGTATTCATCGTCTTCGCTGCGATCACGCCGTTCTCGGACAGCTTATCGTTCTCGATCTCCTTAAACTCTCTGTCGAAAGCCTCCTTATAGCCGATCTCGTCCGTACACCGCTCTTCGATAATCCGGAATAACCACATCGCCGTCTCAAGCGCCTCTTTATCTTTAGAAGCATCATAATAGGAAGACAGCGCATAGATGGAAAACGCCTGATTATAGGTATGTTTCGTCGTATCCTCCGGTGTTCCGTCATAGGCAACCGACCAGAACACACCACCTTTATCCTTGTCAACACAGTACTTCTGCATAAATTCATAACCGTGTTTCGCTTCCTGAAGCAGGGATTCGTCGTGCAGGGTCAGATATGCATTCGCAAAAAACCACGTGATACGACTGTTTAAAATACATCCCTTTACCGCTTTCTGATCTACTTGCAGATCATAATCCATATATCCATAATAACCGCCATTCTCATCATCCCGCAGCTTCTTCCAGAATGGAATGATACAGTCAGTCAAATGGTTCCTGATCTCTTCTACCATCATCGCTTATTGTCTCCCCCTCTTCGTTACTGTTCCTGTTTGCAACGCTGCTTCCCGGTGTTGCCATGCAGATTGCGGTATATG
>CAMWXF010000066.1 GCA_947178115.1 uncultured Lachnospiraceae bacterium | reverse complement strand
CAGCAGATCAGAGACAGTTTTATTGAAGAAAACTCCGGTTACTGGGAAGGCTCCATTTATATTCCGGTGAACAGAGAACAGCTTATGTTGCATCGGGAGGACGATAAGATCCGGTTCTATTTCCTGAGCGAAGAAGATTATGATAATCATCAGGGAATCATCAAGGTCTGGGGTACGAAGCAGGAGGATGACGGCGTACAGCGGAGTGTTATTTCCTATGAGCCGGCTGTGGATAGCGGAGAGGATTCTAAGACAGAATATACAGTGCAGTATTTGTACAGTAATGTGAAGATAGGCGGCGAGTATGTGCCGCAGATGAATTATCGGTTTGACACCAAAGTGACCACACAAGAGGGAATCACCACCAACGCCATCGGCGACTGGGGCGGCGAGCATGAGTGGGAGATTGACTATTAAGGAGGAAAACAATTATGACAAAAAAACCGGCAGTATTAATGATTCTTGACGGCTACGGCCTGAATGAGAAGACACAGGGCAACGCGGTGGCGGAAGCGAAGACGCCTGTGATGGACAGTCTCATGGCGGAGTGTCCTTTTGTGAAAGGTAATGCCAGCGGTATGGCAGTAGGTCTTCCCGACGGACAGATGGGTAACTCCGAGGTAGGACATCTGAATATGGGTGCAGGGCGCATCGTATATCAGGAACTTACGAGAATCACCAAGGAGATTCAGGACGGCACCTTCTTCGAGAATCCTGCGCTTCTGGATGCTGTAAATAACTGTAAGAAAAACGATTCTTCACTGCATATGTTCGGGCTGTTGTCTGACGGCGGCGTACACAGCCATAATACGCATCTCTACGGACTGTTGGAGCTTGCTAAAAGAAACAACCTGAGCAAAGTGTATGTACATGCTTTCCTGGATGGTCGTGACACACCTCCGGCCAGCGGCAAGGGCTTTGTGGAAGACTTAGAGCAGGAGATGAAGAAGATCGGCGTGGGTGAAGTGGCAACCGTAACAGGACGTTACTACGCTATGGACAGGGATAACAACTATGACAGAGTAGAGAAAGCATATATCGCACTTACCAAGGGCGAAGGACTTGAGGCGGCAGGCGCTGCGGAAGGCATTCAGGCATCCTATGACAGAGAAGAGACGGACGAGTTTGTGAAACCTACCGTGGTGAAGAAAAACGGTGAGCCGGTTGCAACGATCAAGGATGGTGATTCCGTTATTTTCTTTAATTTCCGTCCCGACAGAGCAAGAGAGATTACCAGAAGCTTCTGTGACGATGATTTCAAAGGTTTTGCAAGAGAGAAGAAACTGGATCTTACCTATGTATGTTTCTCGGATTATGATCCTACAATCCCGAATAAAGAAGTGGCATTCCACAAGATCGCAGTAACCAATACATTCGGCGAGTGGCTTGCGGCAAATCATATGAAACAGGCGAGACTGGCAGAGACGGAGAAATACGCACATGTAACATTCTTCTTCAACGGCGGTGTGGAAGAACCCAACGAGGGTGAGGAGAGAATCCTTGTTAATTCTCCGAAGGATGTGGCGACTTATGACTTAAAGCCTCAGATGAGTGCTTATGAAGTTTGTGACAAGCTGGTGGGCTGCATTAAGTCCGGTGAGTACGACGTGATTATCATCAACTTTGCAAATCCCGATATGGTAGGGCATACGGGAGTGGAAGAAGCGGCGATTAAGGCTGTGGAGGCAGTGGATGAGTGTGTCGGACGTGCGGTAGAAGCTATTAAGGAAGTGGATGGCGTGATGTTTATCTGTGCCGACCACGGCAATGCGGAGCAGCTCATAGATTACGAGACGGGAGCACCTTTCACGGCGCATACTACGAATCCGGTGCCGTTTATTCTGGTCAATGCGGATCCGGCTTATAAATTGAGAGAGGGCGGATGTCTGGCGGATATCGTGCCTACGCTCATTGAGCTTATGGGTATGGAGCAGCCGGAAGAGATGACTGGGAAGTCGTTGTTGGTGAAATAAGTGTATTTAAAGAATATTAAAGAGGGCATATGTGGACAATTCCATGTATGTCCTTTTTTAGTTCGATGATTATATGTAGACAAGTGTGTTTTATAAGTGGGGAGGGCAGATTGCGCAAAATATTCTCGAAGCTGGCGGGCTACGTCATATGGATTTTCTAAAATATTCCGGTGATGTTGTGGCTGCGGACGAAACCGCCCTCTATTCGCCGTCCGGGCTCATGTCGGGCTTTTCGGGACATCCGTGTCCCGAAATTTCTGGGATTTGAGCGGAATATTAAGAAAATCTCATATTCCTCCGCATGCCAGCTTCAAGAATATTTTGTGCAATCTGCCATGAAAATTTATAAGTTCATTAGTTTATCAGTTTATAGCCAATACATCAGCTCGGGCGGATGATAAATTCTTAAGGAGCCCCTTAAAACGCGCCGGCACTTAGTGAGGTATTTCACGAACTTAGTGCCGCTGCGTGTTTTACGGAGCGGGAGCGCGGCGACGAAGATTTTATCATCTGTCCGAGCGGCCGTTGTTCACAACCCATATCTTTAATTTCTAAATTCCCAAATCCTTATTCCCACACTTGACAACCACGCACACTTTAACTATACTAAGTGTACCACCACTGATAGTACACTTAGTATTCTCGGTGGGGGGGGGTAAAACGTAATTCACAGGGAAAGGAGCAGACATGATATTCATAGATTATAAAGACACCCGTCCAATATATGAACAAATCGTAGAGCGCTATAAGACCCTGATTTTAAAGGGCGTTATGCAGCCTGACGAGCAGCTTCCGTCGGTACGCAATCTGGCGATGGAGCTTTCCATTAATCCCAACACGATCCAGAAGGCGTATGCGGAGCTGGAACGTCAGGGGTTTATCTATGTGGTAAAAGGCAGAGGCAATTTTGTATCAGGGGACAGTGGGCTGGTGGAGAAACGCAAGAACGAATATGTGGACCAGATCATGGCACTTGTGCGGGAAGTGTTGGAGATCGGTATGTCCAAAGCAGAACTCATCCGCCTGATCGAAGTGCTTTAGGCAGAAAAGGAGGAATTTATGATAGAGATACATAACCTGACGAAGACATTTGATAAAATCAAGGCAGTTGATGAAGTCAGTGTAACGATAAAAGACAATACCGTGTTCGGTCTGATCGGAACGAACGGAGCCGGCAAGAGCACTGTGCTCAGAATGGTCTCCGGTGTGCTGCGGCCCGACAGTGGTACGGTGGTAGTGGATAACATGCCCGTATACAATAACGTGGAAGCGAAGAAGAGACTCTTTTTTATAGCAGATGAGCCTTATTTCTTTGCCAATTCCAATGCGCGGACGATGGAACGATACTTCAGCGGTATCTATGAGGAATTTAATAAAGAGGAATTTTATAAATATCTGGAGCACTTTAATTTGGATCAGAACCGGAAGATCAGTACTTTTTCCAAAGGAATGAAAAAGCAGCTTGCGCTTCTTCTGGGAATCTGCGCACATACGAAATATATTCTGTGCGACGAGACTTTCGACGGACTTGATCCGGTGATGCGGCAGGGAATCAAATCCATTTTTGCCAAGGAGATGGAAGAACGGGGACTGACGCCTGTAATTGCATCCCATAATCTGCGGGAGCTTGAGGATATCTGCGATCATGTAGGACTATTGCATAAGGGCGGCGTGCTGCTTTCTAAAGATCTGGAGGACATGAAGTGCAACATCCAGAAGGTGCAGTGCGTGTTTGCCACGGTGGATGAAGAGTTAAAGGCGCTAAACGGCATGGAAGTGCTTAAGAAGGAACAGAGGGGGTCTCTTCGCACTTATACCGTACGAAGCACGCGGGAAGAAGTGACAGCCAGATTTGCCACGGTAGATACCGTATTTTACGAAGTGCTTCCTCTTTCTTTAGAGGAGATCTTCATCAGTGAAACGGAGGTAGTGGGATATGACATCAAAAAAATCATTTTGGGCTAGCTGCAAAGAGAACCATAAACGCCGGATCTGGGTGTGGATCGTAGCCGCTCTGGCGCAGTTAATGGCATATGTAGGGGGTCTGACGGTGTATTTGAGCCGAATCGACAGATGGAATAGTCAGGGATCTTACAAGACATATGAGATGTATAAGGAAGCGATGTATCAGGCGGCGAAGGATGCGTTGGGCTTTCAGGATAGGCTCATGATTATTCTGCTGTTTCTGGCAGTGATCATAGGTATGCAGGGATTTTCTTATCTCTATGACGGGAAAAAGGTAGATCTGTATCACAGTGTACCGGTAGACAGAAACAAGAGATTTGCGGTAGTCTATGTGAACGGTATTATCATATACCTGACCACGGCTCTGGTGAGCCTTTTGATCGGCACGGTGGCAGCAGCGATACAGGGAGCGGTAAACGGTTCTGTTCTGGCGATAATTGGATTCGGATTCATATGGCAGATGTTGTTCTTTCTGGTGATGTACCATACGGCGATTCTGGCGGTGATGCTGTCCGGCAATCAGTTTATCGGTCTCGGTGTGGCGGGGACGCTGGTGTTGTATGAGTTGTTTTTATACTATCTGTTAAATACTATGATGGACGCATTTTTCCGAACCGTATCGGGATTCTATATAGGACGTGGGCCGAAGCTCTCTGTATTGGAAGATTACATAGATAATGCACGAAGCATCAAATACATGGCGTACACGGAGGATTTAAGGGAAGTGACACGGCTTGTATTGCCTTACTACGGCAAATGGTTTATACTGGCTGTAGTGATTCTGGCGGCGGCATGGATATGTTATCGGAAACGGCCGTCGGAGGCGGCGGGTAAGGCGATGGCGTTCCCCGTGATCGGACAGATATTGAAGGTAGTTGCGGCAATTCCGATCGGTCTCGGAATCGGAATGTGGGTACATAATGCGGCATACGGCAACACGATGCTGACGGTGGCGAGCATGGTCGGCTGCGGCGTGATCGTCAGTGCCGCCGTGGAAGTAATCTTTGACTTCGATATTAAGAGTCTGTTCAGGCATCCGGCGACCAGCGGTGCGGTTGTTGCGGGAATCATTGTTGTATTCCTGATCTTTAAGCTGGATCTGTTCGGGTATGATGCATATCTGCCGCAGGCGGACAAACTGGACAGTATCGCCCTCAATGTGGATTATTACGGGCAGTTCTGGGATAATGAGTTTAATTATGTTCAGGCGAACACATACGCAGAGGAGCATATGTTTATCACAGATACGGAGCCTGTGCTGGCGCTTGCCGATAAGTCGAGGGGTGAGAAGCCGGAGGATATGAAGGACCCCAGAGTGTTCAATATCCTGTATCGCTTAAAGTCCGGCAGAAAAGTGGACAGACGCTTCTGGGTGGATATTGCCAATCCTGCTAATGCCGAGAAACTGGATCGGATCGTAGGCTCGCAGGAATTTAAGAACGGCACCTATCAGATTCTGACGGATCAGGCTTCCTATGATCAGGTGGTGAGTTTAAGTTACAGCAACGGAGCGGCTAAGGTGGCGCTGCCGACGGCGGATGTGCAGAAATTGAGAGAAGCCTATATCAAAGATATGGAGCAGTTTGATTTCTCGCTGGCGGGCACACAGTATGCCTGCGGGCAGATAGCGTTCCAGTTCCCCAATTGGATGGAGGAGCGGATGGACGTGTATGAGAGCTTTGAGCATACGATCGCGTATTTGGAATCTCAGGATGCCTACTATCCGTTGCAGTTAAATCCCGAGGATATTGAGAATATTACAATAACAAATTATCACAATAAATTAAGGGAACAGGCGGATGTCGGAGCCGAATGGAATTCAGTTTATGCCAGAAGCACTTGGGTATCGGATGGCGATTATTCCTATGAGGATTTTTCCGTTTCGCAGACCTTTTATGAACAGGAAGAATTTGCCAGGATCGTACCGGTGATCTATCCTTCCTATATGGGATATTCGACGTGGCATTCCGCCGAAGAAATGGATCAGAATTACGATATATATATCACATTCAGAAAAGATACGACGTATCCGTATGAGAGAGGCAGTTACGGCGTATATTATAAATTCTATACGGGACATGTGCCGGAGTTTGTGGAGGAAGCCACAGCACTGGAGGCGCAGGACGAATGAAAGTGATAATATCATAAGCAGAGTTTAAAGAAAGAAAAATCAGAGAATATAATACCTGCGATGAAAGCGCAGGTCGCAGAGAAAGGCATATTCATGAATGTAGGACAGGCAGAACCTGTGATCAGAGTCAAGGATCTGTATAAGATATACCGGGTCGGAGAGACCAAAGTGCGGGCGTTAAACGGTGTCAGCTTCAGCATCAACCGTGGGGATTTTTGTTCCATCGTGGGAACCTCCGGCTCCGGTAAATCCACACTCCTTAACATGTTGGCGGGACTTGAAAAGCCGACGAAAGGAGAGATCGTGATCGCCGGGGAGCATATGGAGACGAAAACAGAAAATCAATTGGTGGCGTTCAGACGGGAACATATCGGGTTTATTTTTCAGTCTTTTAATCTGATGGGAACGATGAATGCCATTGAGAATGTGGCGCTGCCCCTCACTTTTCAGGGGATGGACAAGAAGAAGCGCAATGCCAGAGCGGAGGAGATGCTGGATCTGGTCGGACTGACGAAGCATAAGAAGCACAGGCCGAATCAGATGTCCGGCGGACAGCAGCAGCGTGTCGGCGTGGCGCGTGCGCTGGTGGTGGAGCCTGAGATCATCTTCGCGGATGAGCCCACCGGCAATCTGGATTCCAACACTTCGGTGGAAGTGATGAATCTGATGAAAAAGGTGGTGCGGGAGAAGAACCAGACGCTTGTTATGGTAACGCATGATAATTATCTGGCGGGATTTGCGGATATCGTCCTGCGGATCAAGGATGGGAAGATCATCGAGATCGAGGACAGACGCGGAGAAGATATACCAGAGGAAATAAGTGCGAATAAAAATACCATTCGTACGGGAGAAGACTTACAGGGGAATTAGGAAGGGTAAAGAGGAGTAAGAAAATGAAAAAAAGAGTATGTAGTGAGAGAGGAAGCTTCATGGCCAAGAGGGTGATAAAAAGGTTGTTGCTCGGCATGGCATTGTGTGCGACGGCGGTACTGGCGGTTCCTTCGGTGCCGCAGATTTCCGGGGGGATGTCTTGTGTGGAGGCGACAGAGGCGAGTGTTAGCGATAATTCTACGCCAACAACTAAGCCACCGACTACCGGGACTAACAATAATAACAATACCAGCAACAGTTCCGGAAACAATACTGAGACTGTAACCAACAACAATGACAACGGCGACAACCGAATTATCAATGATGATGACAGAGCGGATGCAGATGAAGATTTGTACTACTATATGCAGAGCCTGGAAATCCGTTATCATCTGGATGCGAAGGTGATGGAGAATCTCCACAATCTATTTAACAGTGCGGTATACTATATAGCCAACACAGATATGACAGTGGCACAACTGTGGTCTTATGTATCGTCTGTCAAAGGTCAGATGGAATCTACGGCGGTAGCGAATGTCACAGCCACCACCAGCGAATTTCTTCAGGTGGCGGATAACTGGCAGACCCCCACAGTCAGTGCGGGCCAGCAGGTGGCGATCGTCCTGCCAATCATGAACTTCGGTACGGAGGAATTGAATGACCTGATCGTTGAACCGCAGACTTCTACGCTCGTGTCAGAGTGGCCTTTCGAGCCGGATATGACCAATTATCTGCAGACAGAACCTTTTATTCCGGGTAATAAGACCAAAGAAGCGGCGATGCAAAACAGAAGGGAATTCACTTTCATTTTTACGGTAAGAAGCGATGTCATGACCGGTTATTATCCGCTGAAATTTAACGTATCTTATACGAAAGCGGGTATCCGCAGCGAGAATCCGGCGGAGCTTACCGTATATGTGCAGTCGATCTGTAAACAGTTCAGCGTATTTATCGGCGGCAGCGGGAAGGAGACAACAGGGTCTAAAC
>CAMWXF010000065.1 GCA_947178115.1 uncultured Lachnospiraceae bacterium | reverse complement strand
CAGTCTGTTGAATCCGCTTTATAAATGTGCTATGGTCAAAAACAGAACTGTAGATCACGGAGGATATCATTAACGATGAAAATATTACTATTTTGTGCAAAAGGGTTTGAGACAATGGAATTCAGCGTTTTTGTGGATGTAATGGGATGGGCACGGAACGACTACCACTACCCTGTGGAAGTCGAAACATGCGGATTCACGAAAACCGTTCTCAGTGCATTCCATATTCCGATTATCGCAGACCGGACGATCGATGAAATATCTGTTGATGATTACGATGCCCTGGCGATTCCGGGAGGTTTTGAAGAATTTGGTTTTTATGAAGAAGCCTATCACCCTGCCCTGTCAAAGTTGATTCAAGAATTCGACCGCGCAGGAAAGCCCATCGCCTCTGTATGTGTCGCTGCACTTGCTTTAGGAAAAAGCGGGATTCTCAAAGACCGAAAAGCAACGACTTACCATCTTAACAACGCCTGCCGCCAGAAGCAGCTCGCGGAATTTGGCGTTCATGTGGTAAACGAACGAATTGTAACAGACGATAACGTAATCACCTCTTACTGTCCCGAGACGGCACCGGATGTTGCTTTCGCACTTCTTGGAAAATTATGCGGTGAAGAAGCGATGAAGATTGTGAAGGATTCTATGGGATTTTAATTTTTTCTCGTTGCTCTTAGAAACAAATTACTCTAATGCGGAGGATTATCATGCAAAAAATCATGATTATCGAAGACGATAAGGCTGTGCGGGAGGAGCTGTCTCTCCTACTGGAAAATGAAGGCTACCACCCCATTCCGGTCACCGCCTTTCACGATATCACACAGCAGGCTGCCCGGGAAATGCCCGACCTGATCCTATTGGACTTAGGGTTGCCCGAACAGGACGGCCTGTCTCTGTGCGCCGATCTGCGCCGAAGCAGCGATACTCCTATCATCTTCGTCACCAGTCACGATTCTACAGCGGACGAACTGGCGGCACTCAGTATGGGCGGCGACGATTATATCACCAAACCTTACAATATTCCGTTGCTGCTTACCCGAATTAAAGTCGTACTGCGCCGAAGCAGTCCGAAGCCCACTGTCGATTCTCCGGAGTATAACGGACTGAATTTGAATCCGGCCAAGGGTACTGCAACGGCAAACGGGCATACGGCTGAGTTGACGCGCAACGAAATCCAGATTCTGGCACACCTGATAGCTCATGCCGGGGAAATTGTTTCCCGCGCAGATCTGATTGAAGCTTTGTGGGATAATAAAATCTATATCGACGATAACACGCTCAGCGTCAATATTACCCGCCTGCGGAGTAAACTGGATGAACTGGGTCTGTCAGACTACATTAAGACGCGCAGGGGATTAGGGTATCAAATATAGCACTTGCGCCCTCACTGCATCCCTACACAAGGATGAGGTGACGGCGGAGAAAGGGCATGGATACAAATATGACATTTCACGAATTTATATCTGACCATCTGGGAAAAATCATCTTACAAATACTAATTATGACATCAGTGTCAGCAATCCTTCTCACAACAGGCACGCAATCTGGTGTAATTGTTCTGCTGCTTGTGATTCTGCTCCCGATTGGGATAACGGTGTATGTCATCGACTTTATCAGATGCCGTTCCCATCTGAAAGAATTGGAAAATATTATGTCCGGACTGGATCAAAAATATCTGTTCATCGAATGCATTCCGCAGCCCCGAACTGCCTATGAGCGCCGACTCTTCAGCTTGATGCGCGCCTCCTATAAGTCCATGCTCGGTGCAGTCTCCGATGCCCGATCGGCCGGGCGGGAATATCGGGAATATATTGAAAGCTGGGTTCATGAAATCAAGTCCCCCATCACGGCCGCCAAACTGATTTCCCATAGCCTTGAAGCAGAAGCAGGACGCCGGCTCACGCAGGAACTGATACAGATTGAAGCCCATGTGGAGCGGGCCCTTTTCTATGCCAGAGTGGAAAACCCCGAACAGGATTTCATCATTCGGGAAGTCAGCCTTGAGGAAATCGTGTCGAAAACTATCGAAACCTACCGCACGCTGCTAATGCAAAGCAATATGCGCATTGAAACCAAAAATCTGAATCATCAAATCTACACGGACAGTAAATGGGCTTGTTTCATTCTCGGACAACTCCTTCAAAACGCTGCTCGATACAAAAAATTGAGTTCTGCGGAGTTGCAAGATTCGTCTCGTGAACTCGAAGCTTGTCAGAAAATTCCCCATGCCCCCAAAAATGACGCGTGCGTCATAAACATATCTGCCATGTCTGACACACGCTTTCTTGTACTTACTGTCTCAGACAACGGTATCGGTATTCCTCCTCATGAACTACCGCGTGTATTTGACCGCGGCTTTACAGGCAGCAACGGCCGTGCCAGAGGCGGCAGCACGGGAATGGGGTTGTACCTGTGCCGTAAACTATCCGATGTTCTGAACATTGATCTGCAGATTACCTCTGTCTGGCAGGAAGGGACTCAGGTGACGCTCTCCTTTCCCGTTAAGGCAAATCTTACGAAAATGTAAGGGAAATCAATGTTAATTCGATACAAGCCGGTGCGGTTTGGGGGTATGATGGTTGCGTGGTTCAAAATATTTTGAATTAATAGAACACACAGGAGGTATCTATGCTGCAAGTTAGGAACATCGAAAAATATTACGGGAGTAAAAATCATGTCACGAAGGCGTTAGACCGTATCAGCTTCAACGTGACGGAGGGTGAGTTTATTGCGATCATGGGCGCGTCCGGAAGTGGTAAGACTACCCTGCTCAACTGTATCTCTACTATTGATACGATAAGCGCCGGAAGCATTCTTTTAAACGGAATTGACATTTCAGAACTGGGCGAGAGCGAGCTTGCCCGTTTCCGCAGGGAACGTCTGGGCTTTGTTTTTCAGGATTTTAATCTGTTGGACACCCTGACCATCGAGGAGAATATCGGTCTTGCTCTCACGCTGAATCACTCAGATTCACATGCTGTACAGAATAGAGTACAGGAAGTATCCGGAAAACTCGGTATTACAGACATCCTGGGAAAATTTCCTTATCAGGTATCCGGTGGACAGAAACAGCGTGCGGCGTGCGCCAGAGCTATGGTGGCAGGCCAATCCCTGCTGCTTGCTGACGAGCCTACCGGGGCTCTGGATTCCACGGCGTCTAAGAATTTATTGGAGATCATGACACGGATGAACCATGAAATGGGCGCTACGATTCTTATGGTCACACATGATGCATACAGCGCCAGTTACGCATCGCGGGTACTTTTTCTCAAAGACGGAAAGATTTTCAACGAACTGCTTCGGGGCGAACGGAACAGGTCGGTGTTCTATCGCGAGATTCTGAATGTCCTCGCTCTGTTGGGAGGTGATATCAGTGACGTTATCTAAACTATCCCTAAGAAACGCTAAGCGACAGGCGAAAGATTACCTTGTCTATTTCGTCACCGTTGTCATGGCGGCGGCCTTGATCTATGCCTTCAACGGCCTTGTTTTTTCCAAGGAAGTTCTGGAACTGTCCGCCCACCTGTCCAGTCTGCCGGCGGCTATTGTCTTCGCAAGCATTGTCGTTGTGTGCATCATCGGGTGGCTGGTTCACTACACCACCGGATTTATGCTTACAAAGCGAAGTCGCGAACTGGGAACTTACATCCTGATCGGACTTGAATCGAAGCAGGTGACCCGCCTTTTTCTGATGGAAAATCTGACCATCGGCGGCGTTGCCCTTGTGCTCGGGACTCTTCTAGGCAACCTTCTGTATCAGGTTCTGCGTGCCATCGTGCTGGCATTATTCGGCATGCCCTATCACTTCGGGTTTTCCTTTTCCCTGCGGGCACTGGGACTAACACTCTTATACTTTGCGCTGATTTACCTTTTCGCCCAGATTAAAAGCCGGATGCGCATCCGCTCCATGAAAATCTATGACCTCATCTATTATGAAAAAATAAACGAGGAAGAAATCATTCAGAAAAGCAGCAGACGCCGGAGAACTTTTGTGATCTCCATCGTGTTTGGTATAATCGGCACATTACTGATCATGATTGGTCAGGCACCTCCCTCGTTCATCGGAGCAGCCTGTATCATTGTATTCCTCTATGGATTTTTTATCAGCTTTTCCTCCGGCGTTCCGGCGTACTTTGAAAGCCGTCCGGCAAAAAAATATAGCAGGCAGACGTTACTTGTCTTCCGGACACTCTCGGCAAAACTTGCAACCATGGGCGTCGTCATGGCGACGATCTCCCTATTATTCACTGCCGTGCTGATCAGTCAGGGGATGGGATTGGTCTTTAGCAGCATCTTCCATAACCGCGAAGCACAGAGCTGCAGTTTTGATCTTTACATTGCGAGTTATGACACCAATGTCAACTTAAGTAAATGTTTGGACTTTGTCCATACGAATATTCCGGTTACTTGTGAACTGCAATATCCGGTTTACCTGACAGAAGATTCTCCGATCACGGATTATCTTGAATCCACTGCCCGCTATTACCGGTATTATCCGAAAGACACTATGATGAAATACAGCGACTATGCCGCCCTCAGGGCAATGCTCGGTTATCCGGAAGCCTCCTTAGAGCCCGGAAAATATCTGATTCATTGCGCACCGTATATAAAGGGATTACTGGAAGATTATGACAGAAATGTCATGTTGAATGGAGAGGATCTGGCACAGGGTAATATTTATACGGAAAATTTCAATCAACGCCTGTACCTAAGCGGCAATGGTTTTGAATTCCTTTTAGTCGTTCCCGATGAGTTACTGGAAAAATGTACCGTCGGCAGCATTAACTATGCCGCAATGACAACTGTGCCTGTAAGAGAAACACAGCTCATTTCTCTGAGTAACCAGCTTAGCCGAAGCACAGAACCGTTATCGGAAGATTTTATAGGCATATACTCAAAGGCACAAGCTGAGGCAGATGCTGCCTTCGGCATAACAATTTTCGTCCTTCCCTTGTATTACCTTGCTCTGATCCTGACCATGACCACTGTCACGATCCTTACCATACATCAGCTCAGTGAAATAAACCGTTACCGGCAGCAGTTTGATTTGCTTCGTAAACTCGGTATGGAAAAGCGTGAGATGGTTGGGACGCTCCGGACGCAGTTTGCCATTTATTATGCCATGCCCGCCATACCGCCGCTGCTTATTACAATTCCCTTTATCCTGCATATGGGAAAGGAAGTGGACCCGGGCATTCTGATAGGCGCCAGCCACCCGGTCGTAATTCTCGGAATTACTTTAGGATTGTTTTTCCTGATCTATGCGATCTATATTCTGCTGGCGTATACCGGTTTGAAGCGCAATGTACTGCCTTATGCATAAACCCGTACTCCCCCACATAAAATGATAAAAAAGAATTTCTATGGGGATATTGTATGAGTTCCAAAACCAAAATCGTTGTGCTTCATGTAAAAGAGTTAATATATACCGGAATCTTCGCTGTTCTCGGTATCTTATTCATTGTACTGCTCATCATCATGTTCCTGCCGAAAGAGGAAAAAAGAGCGACAATGTCTACCGTGACACAGACCACCTCCAACACCTACATACCCGGTGTATACACGACCTCTCTGATTCTGAATGACAACATCGTAGAAATTGAGGTGACCGTAGATGAAAAGAATATTAATTCCATACGGCTCATCAATCTGGATGAGGCCGTGGCTACCATGTACCCTCTGATTCAGCCTTCTTTCGAGGATCTTGCCAATCAGATCATCGTGAACCAGAGCCTGGACGGCATCACCTATCCGGATGACAGCAAGTACACCTCCATGATCCTGTTAGATGCCATCACTGCTTCTCTGGAAAAAGCGTTGGAGAATGAAGGGGATTCTGAGTAGTGTTATTTAATTAATCGGGACGTGGCTGTGTATCAAGTAACGCCCTACAGTTCCTCCACCTGCTTCAGCCAGATATCAGCACAGGCATCGGACGGCATGCGCAAATCCCCGCGGGGAGAAACCGCCACGCTTCCCACCTTAGGGCCGTCCGGCAGACAGGAACGTTTAAATTGCTGCGTAAAGAATCTCTTATAAAAGGTTTTGAGCCACTTTAATATGACACTCTTGTCATATATATCCTTGAAGGATTGACAGGCGATCCTGTATATTTTAGCCGGCTCAAAACCGCATCGCAGCATATAATATAGGAAAAAGTCGTGAAGTTCATACGGTCCCACCAAATCCTCGGTCTTCTGTGAGATCACACCGTCCACCGGCGGCAGAAGTTCCGGACTGACAGGCGTGTCAAGTACGTCCAGAAGAATCGCCTGTAATTCTTCATTGCCGCAGGTATCCGCATAATACCGTACCAGATGACGCACCAGCGTCTTCGGCACACCGGCGTTTACCCCGTACATGGACATGTGGTCACCGTTGTATGTCGCCCAGCCAAGCGCAAGTTCCGACATATCACCCGTTCCGATAACCATACCATTCGTGCGGTTGGCAATATCCATCAGAATCTGCGTACGCTCCCTGGCCTGTCCGTTTTCATAAGTCACATCATGCTTCTCTATATCCTGTCCGATATCCCTGAAATGTACGGTTACCGCCTCTTTGATATCAACTTCTTCCAAAACCGCTCCGAGAGTCCGCGCCAATTTACATGCATTATCATAAGTCCTGTCCGTAGTGCCGAAACAAGGCATCGTCACCGCCGTGATCTGCTCTCTTTTAAGCCCCAGCATGTCAAAAGCACGCACTGTCACTAAAAGCGCCAGCGTAGAATCCAGTCCGCCGGAGACTCCGATCACCGCCGACTGACACCCCGTATGTTCATAACGTTTCTTAAGTCCGTAAGATTGAATCGAAAGGATCTCTTCACATCGTTTGTCACGTTCGTTCTGATTCGCAGGTACGAAAGGCTGTGCGCCGAATGTACGCACAAGTGCAGTCTCCTCCTCTTCCATATGAACCGGCAGCACCAAATATTGCTCCCGCCTCTCCGGCACATAGGTAGACATCCTCCGCCTCTCGTGCCGCAGTCTGTGAATGTCGATATCCGCGTAAATATTTTCCGGTGTAAACCGTTTCGCCTGTGCAAGAATCGTTCCGTTCTCCGCAATCATATTGTGTCCGCCGAATACCAGATCCTGCGTGGATTCCCCTTCTCCAGCGGAAGAATAGATATAACCTGCAATCTGCTTGGCACTGGAAGATTTCACCAGCATTTCTCTATATTCGTCTTTACCCACCGTCTCATTGGATGCCGACAGATTCACCAGCACAGTAGCGCCCGCCAAGGCGTGCAGCGTGCCCGGTGACAATGGCGCCCAGATATCCTCGCAGATCTCGCACCCTACTGTCAGTCCGCTTATGGCATCAACCTCGAATAAGATATTTGTTCCGAAGGGTACTTCTTCCCCTTCATAAAGATACGTCTCCGGCACCTCATTCCCCGCCGCGAAATGTCTCGTCTCATAAAACTCCGCATAAGACGGAATATGTTTCTTGGGAATAAAAGCAAGCACTTCGCCGTTTTGCAATACTGCCGCCACATTGTAGAGCTTGCTGTCTTTTTCTAACGGAAGTCCCACAAACACCAGCGCATCGCTGCCCTCTGTGGCCTCCGCTGCTATGTTCAGAGCCTCTTTTGCCTGCGTCAGCAATAGCTCCTGCAAAAAAAGATCGCCGCAGGTATAGCCCGTAAGACACAGTTCCGGAAAAACAATGATTTTCGCGCCGTTCGTGCAGGCTTCCTCGATTCCTTTACATACTTCCTTCGCATTATATTCCGGATCAGCTACCCTGATCTTGGGAGTCATGGCTGCTACTTTGATAAAACCGTGTTTCATATGGATTCCGCCTTTCTGTCAATAAGGATATTATATACTGCCTGTTTATCTGTTACATACATGAAAAATTATATACAAACATATTATAAACAAAGTTATCTATGATATTCCCGATACAACTGCATCTCACCGAAAGACACCTTATCATTTCGAAAAATTTTTCTGTAATTTATG
>CAMWXF010000064.1 GCA_947178115.1 uncultured Lachnospiraceae bacterium | reverse complement strand
CAGACGCTCCGGCTCATCCAGCAGATAAACAATTCAGATAAAGGCAGCGGCAATACACTCCTGTTGAGTAGTCAAGCTACAGGTCAATAATCAAAAGTCCACAGTATCTGAGTTGTATTGAACCACGATATTAAAAAGAAAGGAAGTTATGGTGTTTTTGCTTCTGTAAACATCATACAAGATATGAATATGAAAAACATATTAAAAGCATTAGTGGCAATGTTCGGAATTATCGTGGCACGAATCATACTGTCAGCCGCCTATACTGATCAGGTCGGAGAAGTATTTTCCAAAGTATCAGTCGGAATTTTGTTCTATTATTTCATTTGCAAATTCATCAAAAGCAGATCGCTAGCGGCAAGCTAAAATAAGGTGTGGAGGATCAAAAACCCTTCACACCTGTCAACATGTCTATTAAATCGCCTTCACAATTCCTCCGCATCCCCGAAATAGAACTTCTCCCGGATGCCGCCCGTATAGTCTGCGATCGCGCCTAAGAAACGTTCACCGTACCGCTCGAATTTATTCTCACCGACTCCGGACACCTCCAGCATGTCGGCCTTGTTAAGCGGAACCCTTACGCACATATCCACCAGAGTTTTGTCTGAAAAAATGATGTACGGCGGTACATTCTCTTCTCTGGCAATTTCTGTCCGAAGCAGACGGAGCTGCTCGAAAAGCTCCAATCCTCTGGAATTCAAAATATCAGACTTGCGCGCCTTCGCCTTACCGCTCTTCTTTCGTCTGCTTCCCTCCGTCTCCTGTCTCGACTCTTTCTTCGCCCTTCTTAAAATGACACTTGTGTCACCTTTCATGACTGCGTCCGCCTCGGAAGTGATTTTCAGAATAGCATATTTATCATTGGTCATCAACAGGAGATTCTGCACAAGCATCCGGTTAATAATCTCCTTTATTTCCACTTCCCGCATGCCCCGCAAACTGCCGAAAGACTCATACGCCGTGACACCGTATTCCCGCAGCTTCGCACGATTCTCCCCAGCGAGCATTCCCGCAATCACATTGATCCCGTAGCGCTGACGCACTTCTTTGATGCCGGTGATAATCTTCACCGCTGCCTCCGTCACATCGATCTGTTCATACTCCCGCAGACAGTTCCGGCAATTACCGCAGTGTCCTGCCCCATGTTCCCCGAAATAGCGGAGTATATATTCCCGCAGACAGTCCGTGGTCAGGCAGTAATAGATCATCATTCGCAGACGTTCCTCATCCCGCTCCGCGATCGCCTCCATTTCCTCCTGCGTATATTCCCCCTTCTGCTCCTTATTCTCCAGCAGAAAACGGTTGATCATGACATCCTGCGCCGAGTAAAGCAGGATACATTCCGCCCGCTCTCCGTCTCTTCCCGCTCTGCCCGCTTCCTGATAATAATTTTCCGGACTCTGGGGCATGTTATAATGAATGACATACCGCACATTGGACTTATCGATTCCCATACCAAACGCATTCGTCGCAATCATGACCGGGCTCTTGTCATAGATAAAATCCTCCTGATTCTGTCTGCGCTCCTCGCTGCTTAATCCGGCGTGATATTTCGTCACCGCAATTCCCTCCGCACGCAGCTTATCATATAATGTATCCACGTTTTTTCTGGTAGCGCAATAGATAATGCCGCTTTCCGCTTCATGTTCCCCTATGTATTGTAATACATATTTGTCTTTGCCGGCAGGCGTCTCCACTGCAAAATACAGATTCTTACGGTCGAATCCCGTGACCAGCACATAAGGATTATTAAGTCCCAGAACGCAGACGATATCCTCTTTCACATTTTCCGTCGCCGTAGCCGTAAATGCGCTGATCACAGGTCTTTTCTCAAGCTTTCTGATAAACTGCACGATCTTTAAATAGCTGGGACGGAAATCCTGTCCCCACTGGGAAATGCAATGTGCCTCATCTACCGTCACCATAGAGATCTCTGCCTGTCTTGCAAACTGCATAAACTCATAAGTCTCCAAACGCTCCGGTGCGACGTAGATAATCTTGTACTGTCCCGCGGCTGCCAGCCTGAGAGCTTTTGAAATCTGGGATTCGTTCAACGAACTGTTGATATAAGCGGCATTAATGCCTGCCTGATTCAATGCATGTACCTGATCTTTCATGAGGGAGATAAGCGGCGAGATGACCAATGTGATTCCCGAAAAAAGAAGTGCGGGGATTTGATAGCAGATAGATTTTCCGGCGCCGGTAGGCATGATCCCCAGTACATCCCGCCCCTGCAAGATGTTATCGATCAGAATTTCCTGCCCTTCCCGAAAAGCGGAATAGCCGAAATATTTCTTTAGCGTATTTAGTTTGTCCATTCGTGGTCCTTTCTGCGGTAATGTATTTTTTTATAAAAATGCAGTCAAATAAATGGTGCGGCATAGCTATATTGCACT
Organism: uncultured Lachnospiraceae bacterium; assembly: GCA_947178115.1. Taxonomy (GTDB): domain Bacteria; phylum Bacillota; class Clostridia; order Lachnospirales; family Lachnospiraceae; genus UBA3282. Next base: position 5,577 of record CAMWXF010000064.1, on the reverse strand, counting down.
CATTATATCTTTTTTACAGGACAGGTTCAATACTCTCCATTCTTTTTTCACAAATTGTAAATGCAAACCCAAAAGCTTCCGGATACAAATTAATGCCCGGACACAAATTAATGCCCAGACACAAATTAATGCCCAGACACAAATTAATTCATTGCAAATATTATGATCGCATAAAGAAAACCGCAGAAAAATCTTCTGCGGCTTTCTTTATGTGCACCGTTTATCTCCGATACACATTCCCTTTTTACAATTATATAATACTACATTTGTTTATTATTGTGTAGTGTATTGCATCGCGCAACTATCGCGTTATAATTAAATTATTCTATAAAATAAAAAGGAGCCCGCACCAATGCCTGCAACACCACGAATCCTACTCATCGAAGACGATCCCCTGATCCGCGAAGAACTCCAACTCCTCCTCTCCAACGCCGGCTACACCGTAGACACGGTCACCGACTTCGCCGACCCCTTAGAACAGGTTCGCTCTTTTTCCCCTGACCTGATTCTGCTGGACATCAATCTGCCGGGACAGGACGGCTATGCTCTCTGCTCCTCCATCCGCAGCTTCTCCGCAACTCCCATTCTCTTCATCACAGGGCGAAATACCGCGATGGACGAGCTTCAGGCACTGACGCTCGGCGGAGACGATTACATCACTAAGCCTTACAACATCCCTGTTCTGCTGGCGCGGATCAATCTCCTTTTACGCCGGTGTGGTACGGCGTCTGCGGAAACATGCCATGCAGAATACAAAGGTATCAAACTGAACCTTGTCGCCGGAACTCTTTCCTTCGGGACACAGGAGATCGAGCTGACCAAAACAGAGTTGAAGATCATGCACTACTTCTTCACGCACCCGAACGAGATCGTCACCCGCCTGGAACTGGTCGAATATCTATGGGACAATGAAATCCACATCGACGATAATACTCTGAGCGTAAACATCATGCGGATCAGAGAGAAATTGCGCAGTCTCGGAGCTGATGACCTGATACAGACGAAGCGCGGCATGGGGTATAAAATATGAAATTTTCGGACTATATTAATGATAACAAGAAAATCCTGCTCATCTGCCTTGCCGGCGGTCTGTTCTTTTCCGTTCTCCTGTTTTTCTTCGGGCTCGGTACATCCGAACTGCTTCTGCTATGGCTATGCTTTGCCGGAATCTTCTTTTTTACCATATGGACTGATTATCTGGGCAAACAAAAGAGAATCCGGTCACTCCTGTCCACCTTGGATTCTTTAGATCAGAAATACCTGTTAGCGGAAATTGCAGACAAGCCGGAAACAGAGCTTGAAAAAGTCTATTTCCGCCTGCTTAAGACTGCACTGAAAGATATGACAGATGAAATCGCCGACTCCCGGCGGCTCAATAACGAATACCGGGATTATATCGAACAGTGGATTCATGAAATTAAAGTTCCCATCACGGGAATTGAACTAATCTGTGAAAACAATAAGACCGATGTCACGCGCAAGATCAAAACCCAGACAGAGCTGATCGGACAGGAAGTGGAAAAAGTCTTGTTTTACGCCCGTCTCGGCAGCGTGGAAAAAGATTATCTGATTAAAGAAATGTCACTGAAAGAATGCGTGCTGGAGGTTCTTGCCCGCAACAAACAATTTCTGATTCAGAATAACGTCTGCGTGCATACCGACGCTGTTGCGGACACGGTATATTCAGATCAGAAATGGATCTGCTTTATCCTGAACCAGATCATTATCAACAGTATCAAATACCGCAGCGATCAGCCGCCGATGATTCAGATCGCATCGCACAATACGGAAAACTACGTCTCCCTGTCTGTCACAGATAACGGCATCGGCATCAAACCAAGTGAAATAAGCCGCGTCTTCGATAAAGGCTTCGTCGGCAGCAACGGAAGAGGCGGGGCAAACGCGACCGGAATCGGTCTGTATCTGTGTAAACAGCTCTGTGCCAAACTGGGAATCGGTATTGATATTGAATCGGAGACAGGAAAGCACACAACTGTTCTGCTGTATTTTCCGAAAAGCGATCATTTTAGCATGTGATCTCTATATGCCACCTTACAAAGTGTGCATCCATGCAAACATAGTTCTCATCCATGTATTCGATCTTTAATGCACCGCCTCTCCGTATCTTACAAATTTGTTAGATAAAATCAAATAACTTCTATACCATACCCGCGAATCCGTATGTAAAATACATATCAAACAAGTTCGATTGCGAGATCACGAGAGGCCACACGGCTCGGCAAACTTCAAAAACGGCACAAAAAAGGACCATATAAACGGAAATTCTCACCCATTTTTGCATAACGCATAAGGCGGTAATGTTTCGCTCTGATCAAACAATCATCACAATCTCCAACAGAAAGGCGGCAGCACAATGACTTCTATACAAAGAACTTCTTCGAATGCGACCACAGAGAATTCAAAATTTACCAGCCTCAACACCCCCACCTCTCACCCGATTCCCGTACTCCGCGTAGAGCACATCGAAAAATACTACGGCAGCCGAGGCACTGTCACCAAAGCCCTTGACGACATCAGCTTTCAAGTCCGGCCCGGCGAATACGTCAGCATTATGGGTGCTTCCGGCTCCGGCAAGACTACTCTGCTCAACTGTATCTCCACCATCGATACCGTAAGCGCCGGGCATATCTTCTTAGACGGAAAAGATATTACCTCTATAGATGATAATGACATCGCGGCATTTCGCCGTGACAATCTCGGTTTTGTCTTTCAGGATTTCAACCTTCTGGCCACATTGACGCTGGAAGAAAACATCGCCCTGCCCCTGACGATCAGCGGCATTTCACCCAAAGAAATCGATGATCGTGTGTATAAAATCGCAGAAAAATTACAGATAAGCAATGCACTGCAGAAGTTCCCTTCTCAGGTATCCGGCGGTCAGAAGCAGCGCTGTGCCTTTGCCCGTGCCGTGATCTGTGATCCTAAGCTGGTCATGGCGGATGAACCCACCGGTGCGCTGGACTCCCATTCTTCCCGTATTCTGTTAGAGATCATGTCGAACCTCAATAAAGACCTTGGCGCCACGATCCTCATGGTGACGCACGACGCATTCTGCGCCAGCTATGCCGACCGCATTCTGTTCTTAAAAGACGGGAAGATTTTCAATGAAATTCGGAAAGGCGAGAAAACACGCAGTATTTTCTACCATGAGATTCTTGACGTGCTCTCCCTGTTAGGAGGTGACAGACCATGCTGAGAAAATTATCCATTCGCAACGCCAAGCGGCAGTCCAGAGAGTATTCCCTCTATTTTATCACTCTGGCATGTACGGTTTCATTTATGTATGCTTTCAATACTCTCGTCTTTTCAGATATGCTCAAAACATTTTCCGGTGCAGAGATACTGCCCTACATGATCGTGGCCGCCTCTTTGCTGGTCGTGCTTGTCATGGGCTGGATCGTCGGCTATATGACTAACTTTATCCTGAAAAAGCGCAGCCGGGAACTGAGTATCTACATGCTGTCCGGTATTCCGAACCGCTCCGTCAGCAGACTTGTTTTCTATGAAAATGCTCTGATCGGCGCTTTCGCATTTGTGCTGGGACTTCCTGTCGGTATCCTGTTGTCACAGATTTTGGAATCCGTCCTTGACCATATGTTTGGGATAAAATATACATTCCGCCTTCACTTTTCATGGAACACCACGGGACTTACGCTCCTGTATTTCTTTGTTATCCTCTTTCACGCGATCCGTAAAAACCGGAGATGGGTGCGCAAAATAAGCGTTCATGACCTGCTGATGTTTGACCGTCAAAATGAAAAAATTCCGGTAACAGGTAATGCCTTTGCTGCTGTTGTATTGGTCTTATCCGTGCTGTCAGGCTGCGTGGGCATATTCCTGATAACGACTCTGCCCCTCGGCAACGGTTATGATATATTGATGGGAATCATATGCCTTGTACTTTTTTTGATCGGATTTTTCCAAAGCATTCCCGCATTCCTCGTCACACATTTTGCGGGACGTAACGAATGGAAGTACCGTCATAACAGATTGGTGATCTTTCGGGAATTTACGGCGAAGATCCGGTCCACAAGCGCCGTCCTGGGGGTTCTGTCAGTTCTGTTCATGCTGTCTCTGACTTTTATGGGGATAGGCACATCCGTCTACATGATAGCCGATCAGCATGTGGAACAGCGCGTGTTTGATATAATGATCCTGCACCAGTCGGAATTGTACGACTTTGCAGCCTATGAAAATGCCTTGCGCAGCAATTTCCCGATCCGGTCATGCCACAGCTACGGTATCTACACCGATGAAAAAGATGATTTCCTCACTGTCCGCAACAGAGTCATCGCAGACACAGGAAACGGCGATATATTCCTATACAAAGAATATAAATACGACACCTATATGCGGCAGAGCGACTATAAGAAGCTGCGTGAATTGCTCGGCTACAGGTCCATATCTCTTGATCCGTCCCTGTGCTATGTCCACTGTATGCCCGCGCTGGAAAAAGATTTCCAAAGCCTGATTCGGGAAAGAGCTGATTTAAACCGTGCCGGATATTCTTTTGCGGCGGACGGTATTTTCTGCGAACCCTTCAACCAGATGGAAACTTACGGAAACGGCTGGGATTATTGCGTGATCGTTCCCGACAAAGCTGTGAGCCGAATGAAAGTCCTGTACAGTCTACTTGCGGTCATAACAGAGGCACCCCTTGACAGCAGTGATCCGAAACGTATCATGCAGCTCTGCGACGGACTTGTCCCGTTAGCAAGAAATGCTGCGGTCAGCACAGTAGTTGACAATATAGATCTAGGAGCCACATCCTTGTTAAAAGATGCAGATTACCTCTCCGGCAGATGGGGTGACCAGGATAATTTAGTAATATATTACTCTATGGCAATCTGCCTGTTTTACCTTGCGCTGATCTTCGAGATCGTCGGCTCGGCGATCCTCGCGACACAGATTCTCAGTGACAGAGAGAAAACGCGTAGACAGGCTCATATTTTGAGTCAGCTTGGAATGAATGAAAAACTGATCACACAATTAAACAACCGTCGGTTCACGCTGATCTTTTTGCTTCCTCTCCTGCCGGCGTTTATGATCAGCGGCAGCTTTGTGTATATCACTGCTTTAAAAATGCGATCAGCAGTTTTCCATTTCAACGCTATGGACAATCACCTGTGGATCGTGAGAGCACTCGGTATCTCTTATATTTTCTTTGTATTGCTGTATGGAATTTACTATATTGCTGTGCAGGAAGCGTCGATCCGCCGCTCCTGACTGCTGAAGCTTGTCAATCATTTCTGATACCCCATTCTTTCTATATTGTAAATGATAGTTTCTGAAAAAACGGCAGCTGATTGTCTGTTAAGATAATCGCTGCCAAAAGGTAAACAATATTCATTTTTTATGTTATATCTTTCTTAACAAACTTAATGTTTCTTTCAGTTTGTTTCTACTTGAGCTGCGAAAATTTTGCTGCATAATTCTGTATATTCGTCATAGGAAATTATAGTGCCATTCAAAGTATATTTCGTTTCAGACTCTGAATCATTTGGGTCAACAAGTTCCTCACCGAAATTCATTTCTGCAACTAAGTTATCAGCTCCT
>CAMWXF010000063.1 GCA_947178115.1 uncultured Lachnospiraceae bacterium | reverse complement strand
GAATCCACTATGGTGACATTATCAAAACTCCTGCTCGCCTGCAGCGCATTCGGATAAGCCCCGCTTAAGTCAACGGTGGCCGTGATATGAATCACATGTTCCGCGCTTTCCAGCGTATCCGCAAAGAAATATTCATATTCCGAAGGCTCCGCCGTGGAAGAATGGGCATAATTCCCCTCTGTCTGCAAATAATTTAACAGACTGTCGGAAGAGACCTCGAACAGGTCGCAGAAACGCCCTTCTTTCGTATGCACATAACAATACATCAGCCTGATCTGATATTTCTCCAGCAAGTCTTTCGGCAAATCGCAGATGCAGTCGGCTGTGATAGCTATTTTCCGCTTCCTTACGCTGCTCACACGGTTGATGGTCGTCTCCCCTTCCATCTCATCCTCGTCTTCCTGCGCAACGTACTCGACCAGTTCCTGCGGCAGATATTTTAACAGACTCGCCTCCAAAAGCGCTGAGTTAATGGGTTTGGCCAGATATCCGTCAAAGCCCATATTCTGGTATACCTGTTCGGCATTCGTCATGACATTGGCAGTCAAGGCAACAATAGGCACTTTCTGACAGAACCCTTTTGTCTGGGCGCGCACCGCTTTCATCGTTTCCTCGCCGTCCATATCCGGCATCATATGATCCATCAGAATCACATGATACAGATTCTCGGCAGTTCGCTTCAGACATTCCTTGCCGCTCTCCGCCGTATCGACTTTAATTCCCGTACCCCGGAGCAGTTTGATGGCCACCATACGGTTCATATCATTATCATCCACAACAAGTACTCTGGCATCCGGAGCCGTGAAGCTCTGTTTATATTTTGCGCGGTTATTCAACTGTTTCTGTGATGCAAAGTTGATCACACCAATGGGGCGTACATTGACAATACGCTGTTTGACCTCCACCGTAAAGGTGGAACCTTTGTGGTATACGCTGTCCACATAGATCCTGCCGCCCATCATCTCCATCAACTGTCTGGAAATATTGAGTCCCAGTCCGGTTCCTTCAATATGACGATTATCGCTTTCATCCACGCGTTTAAAAGAACTGAACAGATCCTCCAGACTCTCCTTACGGATTCCCATGCCGGTATCCGTCACGGAAATACGCAGCATAATCTGGTCTGCCGCAACTCTTTCACCCTTAGCCGTCAATGTGACAGACCCAGCCGCCGTATACTTGACTGCATTAGTCAACATATTGGTGACTACCTGTTTGATACGCACTTCGTCACCATAGAGCATTGACGGAATTTCCGGGTCAATGTCCACTTTAAACTCCAGCTCTTTCTCATGGGCGCGAATCCAGATCAGATTCACCAGATCACTGAACATGGAACTGATCTCATACTGCGCCGGTACAATCTCCATATTACCCGACTCTATCTTGGACAGATCCAGAATATCATTGATGGTAGTCAGTAACATCTTGCTGGCATTCTGGATATTAATGGCATTCTCGGCAATCTCATCGGAGATATCTTCCCTGAGGATCATCTCGTTCAAACCGATGATCGTATTGATCGGCGTGCGGATCTCATGGCTCATATTGGCAAAAAAGGCATCTTTTGACCTGGCAATCCGTTCGATTTCCTCTTTCTGTTTCTCCGTCACTTCCTGCTCTTTATTATACGTCCACACCTGAATTTTCATCAGCATACCGACAAAACAGCTCACAACCAGCATCGTGATATAGGAATCAACGAAACTGTAGTAACAGCTTCCCTTCGGTACCATATTCGGATACTGATAGGCGATATAATATGTAATAAAAAAAGAAAGCACGGAAACCACCAGCGCAAAGATCATTTCTTTGCCGTCAAACAGCAGGAACACATAGACCAGCCCCAGCACAAACCAGACCGGCGTACCGCTCTCTATCCCCCCGCTCATAATAAAGATCATCGGAAATAAAATAAGGTTAAAGGAAAAAACAAGCAGCCTGGAGGCTTTGTTGATCTTGCGCCGGTCTGCGGCTATATGAATCGCAACATAAGATACGGCGCACATCGGGATCAGCGCATACAACACCGCAGGTGTCGCCCCCACCAAAACACGCCCCATTCCGATAATAGAAGCGACAAATGCCAACATCAGAACGATTCGCCTGAGCTTGTCCTGAAAATTCACCTGTTCATTCAACTGAGATCGTAAAAACCTGCGTATTCTCTTAATCATGATTGCCTCCGTTCTGACTTCCCGTAATCCTCCCCTTCAACTCCTCCAATACGCCGCCGGCGCCGAGAAAATCGAATTCGTCCACGCTCTGTCTGATTTTGGCCGTTATTTCATTCAGATTGATCCCGTGATATGTGCAGGATTCCAACTGTTTCAGAATATCCTCTATGCCATCGCTCTCAAAATTGTCCAGCTGCTCCTGCAAAAGAGCTAACTGTCCGTTCAATGTCTGTTCATCTGTCTCCTGCAATACCTGCCCCGTATCCGTGCTTCCCGTATTCCCGTTCAGCCCTGCCTCCTGTTCTCCGGATGCCTCCGATCCGGAATCGGGACAGCCATCGGGATAAATAAAGGAATTCTCCGCAAGAGCCGCCAGAAGTTCTTCATGCTTCTTCATAAACTCTGCATGATGTTCTATAATATATTCGATCCGGTTTTCTTTACCTGCCATCTCCATACTGAGGGCAAGTTCCGCCAGATCGTTAGCCCCGATTCCTCTGGAATTACTCTTCAGGGCATGGGCGGTAATGGAATAATTCTTCCAGTTCTGCTCCTCAAATAACTGCTGTAACTGCCGGCTTCTTCCCGCTCCCTGCGCATGATACATGGCGATGATCTCTCGCAGTCCTTCTCTGTCACCGCAGTATGAAATGCCCTGCGAGATATTGATGCCCGCACGGCTAAGCGCCTCCAACCCTTCCGATTCGGATGAAGCTCCTGTTGGTTTCTCTGTTTGATCTGCCTCAGCGGATCCTGCTGCCGTCCTGGAACTGTTCTGTCCCGCACCGTCCGTCTCCTGCGCTGCTAAAGTACGTCTGCTGCCGTTCTTACCAGAGACAGCTGCGTCTTCCTGCATCTGCGGATCTATCTTCACCTGCTTCTGCTGCGGGATATACCGCTGCAGCATTCTCTCTAACACGCTCAGTTCAATGGGCTTGGCAATAAAGTCATCAAATCCCTCTTCCATGAACATTTCTCTCGCCCCGCCGATGGCATTCGCAGTAAAAGCGATCACCGGAAGCGTCTGGAAATACGGCCCCGGCTTCTGGCGTATCCTATGGAGCGTCTCCACACCATCCATCTCCGGCATCATGTGGTCCAAGAATACGCAGTCATAATCCATGCTGTTTAATTTATCAAGTCCTTCCCGCCCGCCAAGCGCCATAACTACCTTGATCTGATAAGGAAGAAGAAGCCTTGCCATGACTTTCAGGTTCATGGCATTGTCGTCTATCACAAGAACCTTCGCCGTAGGAGCCACAAATCGATAGCGGCTGTGCTGCTCATCACTCTGCAGTACCTTTTCACCATTTAACACCGCCGCAATAGACAGTACGGTAAAAGGTTTGTAAATACGGAGCATATTACTTCCGCTTTGCATCTCCTGATCATAGTCAAGAATCAATACGACCTTAAGCTCCTGCGCCATTTTTTCAAAAAATACCTTATCCTCATTGTACTCATCCCAGCCGATAAATATATGCGTATAATTCTCATTCTCTATACGCCTCTTTAACTCTGAGAGATTCCTGCATACACGGAACATAACGCCGAACTGCTCCGCCATATGCCGCATACATTTCTCATAGCCTTCCCGCACCACGGAGTAATTATATTTATCCATATTGATATAGCTTGCAACAAAAATACGGCTCTTGTTCCTGATGGATACAATAGGCGTTTCATCCAGCACCTTCTGCGGAATCGTGAACTGAAATTCCGTGCCGTTTCCGGGCTCGCTTTCCACGGTAATAAATCCGCCCATATTGCTTACCAATGCCTGCGTGATGGCAAGACCGAGTCCGATACCGCCCTCTTCCCTGTTCCTTCCGGAATTGACCTGACTGAAGCTGGCAAATATTCCTTCCATATCCTCCTGCTTCATGCCGATCCCCGAATCTTTGATGCTGACTAACAGGTTAACGCCATACTCCTCTTTCCGGCTCTTGATCCGAAGGATCACACCGCCTTCCTTCGTAAACTTAATGGCGTTTTCCAAAAGATTCATGACAATGCGCCGGAATTTCTGTTCATCGCCCAACAAGTTGCTTGGCAGATTCGCATCACAGTCCACGATCAATTCCAGTTTCTTGCCGTTCTCAAGCGTCAACGCCATATTAATGATATCCGTAATCGTGGAGGTAATATTATAACTCTCCTCCGCCAGTTCCATCTTACCGCTCTCTAATTCCGAGAAATCCAGAATATTGCTGACCGTAGCAAGAAGGTTACGTCCCGCAGTCTGAATATCTATGATATCCCGTCTCACATTCACGGGAATATCCTCCTGCAGGATAGCCTCGCTCATACCGCACACCGCATTGATAGGCGTCCGGATCTCATGGGAGATATTTACCATAAAATCATCTTTGCTCTTCTCCACGATCTCCAACTCGCGGATATTTTCTACCAGCTGCTCATTAGTCTCCTGTCTGGTGCGTATCGTGATCCATGTGACGAACAGAATTGCATATGCCGAAAGAATATGTAAGACGATCCGAAGAACATCATTGGCTGTCTCTATTTTAAAAGTCCGCAGAACAAACATATGATAGGCTATAATTACTGTAACGCAGAACAAGTCGATATAGATGATATCAATAATACTGAAGATACCCAGCAGAACGATCAGCGCAAGCATCGTGGACAACATCGAGGTAAAGCTCACCGCCTGCATTGCATAGATGGCAAAATTCACCCATGACATGACCGCCAGAAATTTGGCGCGGTACTTATAGTCCCGGTATTTCCTGCTTATAACAATCCATCCTGCCACAATCGTCGCTATAATGAGCTCCTTGAGCAGAATATGCCATGATAACAGAAACGAGGAAACAAACATCGAAAGCGAAAAAACTGTGAAAAAAATCAATACGATCTGTTCCAGCTTCCTGCTCATTTTCTCATTTCCAAACTGTCTCTCTTCCACAGTAACCTACCTTACCTTTCATTCGCATCCACATCGATAATCCCTGTCAACCGCTTTTTATCAACTGATACCCAGCACTTCTTTTAACATCGGAAGCATTTCCATGAACACATCGATGATCACCGGATCAAACTGTGTTCCCCTGCCCTCCTGCATGATCTGCATGATCCTCTCAATAGGACGAACCGGGGGCTTATAACACCGCTCCTCATACAGCGCATCGAAGACATCCGCCACGGCCATGATGCGTGCCGCAAGCGGTATCTCCTCCTCCTTAAGTCCCGTAGGGTATCCCGTACCGTCCCATCTTTCATGATGGTACATGGCAATATCCTCCACGATCCCCACATAATGTTCATCTTCCACATCACCGATGATCATCTTGATGATCGCTTTACTGTGCGTAGTATGCTGCTTCATCGTATCAAACTCTTCCGGAGTAAGCCTGCCGGGTTTCTGCAAGATCGCATCGGGAATCTTGATCTTCCCCACGTCATGTAACGGCGCCGCCTTACACAGATCCTCTATGTATTCTTCCGTTAATTCCTGATCAAAAAGATTCCTTCTTCGCAGTTCCGCGGCGATCATCCGTACATACATCTGTGTATTTTTAACATGTTTTCCGGTGCTTCCGTCCCTGCTATCGATCAGATTTGCCATGCCGACAATGACGGAATCCTGAATCTTGCTGATACGCCTGGCGTCTTCCGTGATCTTTTCCGCCTGCTCTTTTACCATGTTCTCCAGCTTATGACGATACTGATCCAGCTCAATCGTCTTATCCACCCGGCTTAAAAGTATATCCGGAACAAAAGGCTTGGTGACGAAGTCCATAGCGCCCATCTGAAAACATTTGATCTCCGTCTCCGCCAGATTATCTGCCGTCAGGAAAATGACCGGAATCGTCTTGGTCTCTTCCTGCGCCCGAATCTGTTCCATCACCTCATACCCGTCCATGTCCGGCATATTGATATCCAGAAGGATCAGCTCAGGATGATGATTTTCCAGATATTTCAAAGCGCCCTTGCCGGAATTGGAAGCGGCAATACGATACCTCGGCATAAGGATCTTCTGCGCCAACGCCAGATTCGTCTTGTCATCATCCACAACCAAAATCGTATTTTTCATTGAATTCTCCCTTCGTTGACAATTGATTTCTCTATAATCAACTGTACTACTTCTAGTTTAACAGATATACGGAAAAGGTGCTGCCTTTTCCGATCTCTGACTTCACACTGATATACCCCTTCTGTCTGGTAATGATTCCCTGCGCCAGATAAAGGCCCAGACCGACTCCCTCCTGACCGGCAGTCTCTTCTCCCCGGTAGAACCGCTTGAATACATCGTTATAGTGCTCTTCCGGTATGCCGATCCCGGTATCGGTAATATCCACTCGGGTATAGAACTGCCACGGGCAGACTCTGATGCGGATGTTTCCGCCATCCGGCGTATATTTGACTCCATTGTCCAGAAGATTGCCCAGCGCCTCCGCCGTCCACTTGGGATCGTGTCTCACCTTAACGGATTCCTCACATTCCACCGCGAATCTGATATTCTTGCTCTCCGCCTTTGTAAGAACGCCGTTTAACGCCTGTGCGATCGTGTCGTACAAGTTCGCCTCTTTAGCATGCAGTATGAATGTTCCCGTTTCCAATCGCGACATCTTGATGAGCGACTGCATGAGAAAATCCAGTTTACCGATCTGGCCCGCCATGGTCTCTAAAAATTCCGACCTCTTCTCCTCGCTCAGCCGATGTTCCCGCAGAATGCCTATAAACATTGAAAGATTGGCGACAGGCGTCTTAACCTGGTGGGAGATGTCGCTCACCAGCTCCTGTATCGTCTGTTTGTCCTGCAGGCTGCGCCGCCATCCTTCGTTCATCAGATCGTAATACTGCAGTAACTTGCCCTGCACCCTTGCCGTCAGGGTATCCTCATAAGGATAATAGTTCTCCGGCTCGCGCCCTGCCATAAGCTCATCCAGCGTCAGGCACAGCTCTTCCGCAAAATTACAGATCTGCCGCCGTTGCCACAGACACCATATAAACGCAGTCAGACACGTCCCTCCGCACAAAAACAATAACGTATACCGCACCGAAGCGCGTGGAACCCATATCCACAAAACATACAGAAATCCCGCAAACAACGCTGTCCCCATGGCAATCATCACCGTCGTGACCGCACGGTTACCCACTGTGCTGCTCTCTATACGTTTCCTCTGTGCCTGTTCCATTCTCACATCCCCTGTTTCTTCTGCCAGACATATCCCATCCCGCGCACGGTCTTGATATAGGCATGTTCCTCATCCTCGATCTTGGCGCGGAGCCTGTTCATGGTCACCGTCAGCGTATGGTCGTCTATGAAATTACCGTCGCAGTCCCACAACCGCGTAAGTAAGCTCTGCCTCGTGACGACCTTCCCTGCGTTGGCCGTCAGAATCTTTAATAATTTATATTCATTCGGTGTGATCGCCAGTTTCTCGCCTCCGCGGACCGCGGTAAGCGCTGTGAAATCCACCTGTAAGAAATCATCCCGATAATATTCCCCGACGGCAGCCGGTTCCGCCAAAGCGCTGCCCCGGCGAATCGCAACCTCAACCCGTCTCAAGAGTATTTTCATATTAAAAGGTTTCGTAATGTAATCTTCCGCGCCCAAGTCAAATCCGTTCAGTACGTCTTCCTCTAAATCATTGGCCGTCAGGAAGATCACGGGAATCTGCGGATTACGGCTCTTAATCTCCCGGCACAGTTCAAAACCGCTTCCGTCAGGCAGATTCACATCCAAAAGCATAAGCGCAAATTCTTCCTGTTCCGCCAGATATCTGGCCTTGCGACAGTTGTAAGCCGCCTGCGACACATACCCCGCCGCATCCAGTTCAAAGCACAGGCCCGTGCTGAGGGCAAGATCGTCTTCCACGACTAAAATCCGTTCCATT
>CAMWXF010000062.1 GCA_947178115.1 uncultured Lachnospiraceae bacterium | reverse complement strand
TGTTTAATCAGTTTGATTCCATTGACCGCGGTATGTCGATTGTATAATGGTCAAAAGAGGGTATTGCTCAATCATCATTTTTGATGATTTTGCAACACCCTCTTTTTATTATACCCAAAATCCAAAAATACCCCCACCATATAACCAAGCAAAACCTTGTTAAGCACATTTTCGTCATCAAAAACTGTCCAAAACTGCAATTTATGCCTGACTTATGCCTCTGAATCCATGTTACGGTCGATTCAGGGTGATTTACGGTCGATTCACGTCGATACCCCCATTTTTTTGAATTGTTGATGTATTATTTAATGTAGAATAGGCATATCAAATGCGGATGTGTTTTAAAGATTGACAGAATGTTTTGAGAATGAAAAAAGAATATCTGGGAGAGATAAGAAATTATGGCGGAAATATTTAGGAAATCTTCTCTGGAAAAGCTGTCTTCACCGGAACAACTGGATAGAATGATCGTGATCACATCACCAACCCTTTGGCTTTCCCTGACCGGAGCGGCAGGGATCATCATTGTGGCTCTGTTATGGGCGATTTTCGGCAGGCTGCCGGTTGAGGTGGATGCCTGCGGGATTTACGTGAACAGAGCCGGAGTACAGACTGTTTATGCGAAAAATAGCGGGGTGATCAGCGAAATTCTGGTAGCGGATGGAGATGAGGTAAAGAAAGGAGATATCATTGCGCTTCTGGAATCGGAGGAGATCGACGCAGCGGTTCAGGGGTATGCGGAGATCACGGCGTCGGCGGACGGCATCATCTCCAATATCAGTGTCATACAGGGCAGTGTGCTGGTGCAGGGCAGCGAAGTGGCGAAGATACAGATGGGTGACGCTTCGGACAGGGTCGTGGTCTGTTATATACCGGTAGGTTCAGGGAAAAAGATACAGGAGGGTATGGAGGTGCTGGTATATCCCAGCACAGTAAATAAAGAAGAATACGGTCATATGAAGGCATCAGTCATATCGGTGGATGATTACGTTACTTCAACAGAGAACATGCTAAGGCAGCTGGGTGACAATAATCTGGTAGAGGTTTTCTTACAGAATGGCCCGGTAGTGGAAGTGGTCTGTGAGTTGGAGAAGTCCGGGGATACGGTGAGCGGCTATTACTGGTCAAGTCGGAAAGGCGCTTCCGTTGCAATTGATGCGGGGACTATGGTGGATGTAAGCGTGGTCACAGAGGAAAAAGCACCGATCACAATGCTCATTCCTTCTTTGGATGATTAGCTGACGATAAAGGTGCAAGAGGAATAGATTTATGAAAAAAAGAGTGAAGACCCCTACAATCTATCAGATGGAGGCAACGGAATGCGGTGCGGCTTCCCTTGCAATGATAATGGGATATTACGGGAAATTCATACCTTTGGAGCAGATGCGGATAGAGACGGGTGTGTCCCGGGATGGCTGCAACGCCAAGAACATCCTGCGGGCGGCAAGAAAGTTCGGATTGGAAGCGAAGGGCTTTCGGAAAAGTCTGGATGGGCTCCTGCAATGCGAGGCACCCTGTATCATACATTGGAATTTTAACCACTTTGTGGTGTGGGAAGGCGTAAAAGGCAAATATGCTTACATAAACGATCCGGCGGTGGGAAGAAGACGGCTGACCATGGAGGAAGTGGACGACTGTTTCACCGGCGTGACATTGACTTTCCGGACAACGGAGAAGTTTGAGAAGAGCAGGCAGCGAAGAACGCTGATGAACTTTATAGCCAAACGGCTGAAGGGACAATACAGTGCACTGGCGGCGCTGTTTGCCATAGGGCTTTGTATGGTATTTCCCGGACTGGTGCTCCCTGTTTTCTCCCAGTTTTTTATCGATGATATTCTGCTTGGCGGGAACACCGACTGGATGCTCGCCCTGCTTGCAGCCATGGCGGGAACCGTTCTTTTTAAGCAGGGGCTGACCTATTATCGGGGAATGCTGCTCCAAAAACTGCAGAATAAAATGACGCTGGTTTCGGCGCATGAGTTTTTGTCACACATGTTCCGGCTTCCGATCAGTTTCTTTGACCAGCGGTATTCCGGCGACCTTGCACAGAGAGTAGAGAATAACAATAATGTCAGTACCTTTTTGGCGGGAGAGCTGGCGGAAACAGTTCTCAATATTTTTGTGGCGGCATTCTATCTGATACTGTTGCTCATCTATAGCCCGGCGCTTACCTTGATCGGTATTGTCAGTGTTGTGTTTAGCTTAACTGTGATTAAATGCGGTTCCAAAATGATTGCCGATATCACCATGAAGTATCAGCAGGATCAGGGTAAGCTGACCGGTTCCGTGTTTGCGGGGCTCAACATTACTGCCACGCTGAAGGCCTCCGGCGCTGAGAATGAGTATATCAGCCGGATCATGGGAAGTTATGCGAAGACGATCCTGTTGGAACAGAAACTGGGTAAAAGACAGGAAATCTTAAATGCGATTCCTCAGGCTGTGGGGGAAGTGACCAATGTATTGGTGTTGATGTTTGGCGGCGTATTGGTGATCCGGGGAAGGATCACATCGGGTATGCTGGTAGCCTATACAAGTCTGCTGGCATCGTTTATAGAACCGGTAAATAAGCTGGCTGAGTTTGTGAAACAGATCCAGACACTGAAAGCAGATATGTCCCGTGTGGAAGATATCATGAAATACGAGGAAGACAGAAAGTTCAGCGAGACAGAGAAAGTACCGATGACATTGAAGCTGGAAGGCGAGGTGTGTCTTAAGGATATTTCATTTGGGTACAGTATTCTGGAGAAACCGTTGGTGGAGGATTTCCATTTCCGCCTGCCAATCGGCGGTTCCATCGCTTTTGTGGGCGCTTCGGGATGTGGTAAGTCCACCGTGTCAAAGATTGTAAGCGGTCTATACCTGCCGTGGGGCGGCGAGGTGCTCTTAGATGGCGTGCCCGCGGAGCAGATTCCGAAGGAGATACTTTCATCGAGCATTTCCACTGTCAGTCAGGAAATCACGCTGTTTTCCGGGTCGATACGCGACAATCTGACGATGTGGAATCACAGTATCATGGAAGCAGATATCGTGAATGCGGCGAAGGATGCCTGTATCCACGATGTGATCACAAGCAAGCCGGGCGCTTATGACTTCAAGCTTACAGAGGGCGGAGGCAACCTGTCCGGCGGACAGCGGCAGCGGTTGGAGATTGCCAGGGCGCTGGTGACAAATCCAAGTATCCTGATCATGGATGAAGCGACAAGCGCACTGGACCCTCTCGTGGAGAAAGAGATCCTTGATAATATCAAGCGGCGCGGCTGCACCTGCATTATCGTGGCACATCGCCTGTCCGCCATTCGTGACTGCGACGAGATTATCGTGATGGAGAGAGGAAAGATCATTCAGCGCGGTACACATGAAGAACTGGCAGCGGCAGAAGGGCACTATCAGCGCCTGATACAAAACATATAGAGAGGAAGTCTCAAATGATTCAATTACAAGGCGGAAAAGTTCATATCACACAAAATAATACCGTCTATGAAATCATAACAGGCCATGTACTGGTATATCTGATGCCGTATACAGAAGGAAGGACCGGCAGACGCCTGTTCTTGGCAGAGTGTACACAAGGGGAGAAGATTCCCGGATTCCGGCATAGCGAGCCGATACTCGGCGACTGGTGTATCGGACTGGCAGCGCTGGATAGTGCTGAGGTCAGAGAGCTTCCGCAGGCTGCGGATGAGGAACTGAAATATGCTTTTGCAGAGAAAATAGGTATCCGGCTGGGAAGTATTGAAGAATATGACGAACAGCTGATTGAAAAATATAATATCAATATCGTAAAAGAAGAGGGATATATCTATGCTGCAGCGGTAGAACAGAGCGAAACTTACGAGAAAGGTCTGGGGATCATATACGACCTGTTTCGTCGTAAACATAAACGGCAGACTATGGAGAAGAGTGGTAACCGCATGTATGATACGGTGGCGTATCTGTGTGGATATCAGCATATACCAATCGTTTCCTTTACGACGCTCAGGGAAAACTGCGGAAGAAGGTTTACGCTGGAGGATATTTCCAGGGTTTCCCATTTTATCACCAGAGAGATCGTGTTAGAGGAAAAATGGTATCGGAGGGATTCCGGTCCGTTTCTCGCTTATTTAAAGGAAAGCCATAAGCCGGTCGCCTGTATTCCGATAAGCTACAACCGCTATGCTGCATATGATGTGGAGCGGGATCGGACTGTGACCGTCGATGCGGAATATGCCGCGCAGCTCGAAGTGAAGGCAAGGATGTTTTACCGTCCGTTTCCGAATAGAGAAATGAAGATCAAGGATCTGTTTTTCTTCGGAATGCAGAGCGTGAACAAAGGGGATATCGCGCGTTTTATCGTGCTTGCATGCTTAGGGACGCTGATCGGTCTGTTGATTCCCTATATGAACGAGAAGCTGTACGATAATTTTATACCGATGGGAAATGCCGGCGGACTGGTTCAAGTCTGCAGTGTGATACTGGCATGTACGCTCGGCAATATTACCTTCACGATCGTGAAGAACCTGGCCACCTTCAGAAGTGTGAATGCGATGGCATATGCGGTACAGAGCGCAACCTATGACAGACTCTTCAATCTGCCGCAGGGATTTCTGGAAAAGTACGATTCGGCGGATCTGGCACAGCGGGCGATGGGGATCTCGGTGGTTTACAACAAGATATCGGATGTGGCGGTTAAAGCCCTGCTCAGCGCAGTCTTTTCCCTGTTGTACCTGTGGAGAATGTTCAGCTATTCCCCGAAACTGAGCTGGCCTTCGTTGCTCCTGCTGGTTGTCAGTATGTCGTTGATCGTGTGGATCGGTATCCGCCAGACAAGGTATGAAAAGGAAAAGCTGGAAAAGGATATGGAGTCCAGAACGCTCATGAATCAGTTGATAAGCGGCATTTCCAAGGTCCGTATCGCAGGCGTGGAAAACCGTGCGCTGTACGAGTATCTCAAGCCTTATGTGGAGACCCGCAGGATCAATATCCGGAAGGAAAAAATGACAGTGTTTGTCAATGCCTTTGTGGGAGGACTGCCAACTGTATTTTCCATGATATTCTATTACCTTATGGTCAGTCAGGATCTGAACTTATCCGTGGGTGCGTTTATGGGATTTACGTCAGCATTTGGCGCTTTTTCGGCAGCAATGTTGGAAATCGTATCATCCCTTCTGCAGATTAATGATGTAAAGCCTGTTTACGATTTCTGCAAGCCTATTCTGGAAACGCTTCCCGAGTGGGACGATGACGTGCAGCTGCCGGGCGATCTTTTAGGAGAGATCGAATTAAACAATGTGACGTTTTCCTACAGCGAAGATACAGGCAAAGTGATCGATAATTTGTCGCTGCGTATCGGGGAGGGTGAGTATATCGGCGTTGTGGGATCTTCCGGAAGCGGTAAGTCCACCCTGCTGAAACTCCTGATGGGATTTGAGAAGCCGCAGCTCGGTAAGATCTACTATGACGGCAGGGATATCGACAGCATGGATAAGAGGGAGCTGCGCAAAAAGTTTGGCGTCGTATTGCAGGACGGAGGGCTGATTGCCGGAAGCATCTATGATAATATTACCATTACCGCCCCGGATGTCAAAATGGAACGCGTGCAGGAAGTGATTGAAGAGGTAGGGCTTTCCGCGGACATAGAGGCGATGCCGATGGGATTACATACGGTTTTGTCCGAGAACAGCGGCACGATTTCCGGCGGACAAAAGCAACGGATCCTGATTGCAAGAGCGCTCATAGGCAGACCGAAGATCATCTACTTCGACGAGGCGACAAGCGCACTGGATAATGTGACGCAAAGCATGGTGGTGGAGAGTCTGGAGAAGATCAGGGCAACCAAGATCGTGATTGCCCACCGCTTAAGCACCGTTGTGAACTGCGACCGCATTCTGGTGCTTGAACATGGAAAACTGCTGGAGGATGGAAGTTATGAGGAACTGATGGCGAAAAAGGGTCGGTTTTATGAACTTGCTATCCGGCAGATAATATAAAAAAAGATTAAGGAGGAAAGAAACATGACAACCAAAGAATTTGTAGAAAAGGCATCACAAAACGAGGAACTTGCAAAAAAAATGAAGGCCTGCAAAAAGCCGGAGGAGGCTTATGAGGCAGCGAAAGAGGCAGGGCTTACGGACGACTATGACGCGTTTACGAAGTATATGACCGAGTTAAACGAGAAGCTGAGTCAGGAGTTATCCGACGAGGAACTTGAGAATGCTGCAGGAGGTCTCAGCGACGCAGAGGCTGCAGGTATCGGGGCGGCCGCAGGAGTGGGAGTCTTCGTAGGTTCAATAGCAGTCAGCGCAGCGCTCTGATTTGTTTGGGCAACAGCCTTTCAGGTTAGTTTAAGCATTGGTGGATTGCTATATGAAAAATAACGATGAAGGAGGAAAGAGGCATGACGACCAAAGAATTTGTAGAAAAGATGACAAAGGATGAGGAACTGGCCAAAAAGATGGGCGCCTGCAAAAAGCCGGAGGAGGTTTATGAGACAGCGAAAGAGGCAGGGGTTACGGACGACTATGATGCGTTTGTGAAGTATATAACCGGGTTAAACGAGCAGCTGAGTCAGGAGTTATCCGATGAGGAGCTTGAGAATGCTGCAGGAGGTGCCCTTTACGGACCTTACGGTATAGGAGAGACGCTGAGAACAATAGCAATATTGACGGGCAGATATGATCCCTATTCATGAGAAGTTTATGACATGCAGCTGCCCGTGTGATGAACACGAGCAGCTGTTCTTGTCCGCTCGGCATGGGCGAACGATCGCGCGGTTAGGAGAACAGGTCAAGATGAATGATTGGTCCACAAATTTTCAGAATCCCGATTTCATGAAGAAATCGCGCATGATGATCATCAACAGGGATATGGCAGCTTACACGGCGGCTAAACTGGGGTTGAAATCAGGAATGCGCGTGCTTGATGTTGGCTGTGGTACGGGAGAATTTACATACTATCTTGCAGGGCAGTGCAGCGGGATTCGCTTTTATGGCATTGACAATGATGATGTTTTTATTGCTGAGGCACAGAAATCGGAGAAACGGATCTGCCCGGACAATGAATTCGTGTTTCAGTCCGCGGACGCCATGAGTCTGCCCTTTGAGGATCATACCTTTGATGTCGTCGTTTCGCATACATTTCTTACCAGTGTCTTTGATTACTGTGGCGCGATTGCCGAGATGCAGAGAGTATGTAAGATTGGCGGCGTGATCGCATCCGTTACCGCAGACAGCTTTGACAGCATCGCGGCAGCGGAGGGTTTCTATCCGCCGGAATACGATTGGCTTGCGGAGTATAACGCGCTGGACCGGAAGGTCAGGCGTTTTTATGAGGCACTGCGACCGGCTTCGAGGTATGCTGACGGGATTGATCCCAAGCTGCCGCCGTATATTTTTTCTAAGCTGGGGCTGAGAGCGGTGCGGGTATATCCGTTAGGCAAATTTTTCTCGCTCTCCAATGCGGCGATGAGCGATGAGGATAAGAAGACTTATATCAATCTGGACTACAGCGCGGAAATACAGAAATTTGAAACGTTTTGCGAATTTTACGAGAAATCCGATTTTATTTCGGAAGATGATGCAAAGCGTTACAGGGAGCTGCTTTTAATGCGTCGTGACGCGCTTCTTTCGGACGTCGGTGAAAACAGTGTCTGGGAATGGACAGGCGGCGAAAATCTTCTTGTGATCGGCGAAAACGCGGGTGTATGCGTGGGAGAACAACCGCAGAGCGAGTACGAGAGGTCTAAATTCAAGGCGTGCCCTCCGGAGCAGACGGTTGCGCATATAAAGGAGATACTTCGCGCGGTAGGATTTGAGCCGGAGGAATATCTGATGCGGTCGGGAGTCGGGGAGATCTGTTCCATCCGCGTAAGCTTAAAGGGCACGGATATCGGGCAGAACGGCAAGGGCGCAACGCCCGCCTATGCGATGGCGAGTGGCTATGCAGAGCTTATGGAGCGCCTGCAGACAGGATATCTGTTTCAGCATGATTTCAGTGACGAGATATCGCACTGCGGCGGATTTACGGCAGCCTGCGATGAGATCAGGGAGACGCCCGAGCGGCTGGCGGAGCT
>CAMWXF010000061.1 GCA_947178115.1 uncultured Lachnospiraceae bacterium | reverse complement strand
CGGGCAATTTCTGCCGCTTACTCAAAATTACAAATCAAATAGCGGCAGAGGTAGCAAAGCGGATGTGCTTGTGTTCCTTAGTATCCTATGTAGTGCTTGGATTGCTGTACAGTATGGATATTGAAAAAGGCTGTATGACAAAAAGCGGTGCAGGACAGCAGTCTACCTTCTGCCGGAACGAAGAAGGAGGACAATATTTATGGAACATGTGGCACTTGAAAGAGAGGAATATTTCATGACGATTGAGGGTGGAAAGGCGAAAACTTATACCGTTGCGGATATCGAGGCACTGCCGGAGGGAGAGCGTGCGGAACTGATTGACGGCGAGATGTTTATGATGGCGGCACCTACGTGGAAACACCAGGATTTATTAGCGTGGATGATGTACGTAATTAAGAGACATATTATGGAGAATAAAGGAAAGTGCAGAATGGTTCCGGCACCTTTTGCTGTCTATATCAAGAAGGATCAGTATAATTACGTGGAACCGGATATTATCGTGATCTGTGACAGAGATAAGCTGGATAATAAGGGCTGTCACGGTGCGCCGGACTGGGTAATCGAGATAGTATCTCCGTCCAGTAAGTATATGGATCGTGTGAGAAAGCTTGCATTGTATAAGGAAGCAGGGGTACGTGAGTACTGGATCGTAGACCCTATGCAGACCAATATTACCGTATGCGATCTGGAGCATGACAATGCTCCAAAAGTCTATTCCTTTACCGACAGGGTAAAAGTAGGTATTTATGAAGATTTTGCAATAGACTTTAATGAATATCTGGAAGAATTGAGGGAGTTTGAAGCGGGTGGAGAGTAAAGCCTCCATCATAGCGTACAGAGGATGTGTAAAAGGCTCTAGCGATCTATGTCCTGTTGATCGAAATAACAAGAAAAGAGATAGATCGGAAATAGAAGAAAAGAATAATTTAAGAATTAAAAAAAAGGCGGTTGAACGATCATGAGATCATTCAGCCGCCTTTTTTGAAATAGGAAACGGTTCCGTTTTCGAGTTAGCGAAGCAAATCCTATTATTTTACTTTGACAGTATATTTGACTGTCGTTGCCTTTTCATTGTCTGCCTG
The DNA here is from genome assembly GCA_947178115.1 of uncultured Lachnospiraceae bacterium. Lineage (GTDB taxonomy): Bacteria > Bacillota > Clostridia > Lachnospirales > Lachnospiraceae > UBA3282. The sequence goes on along the minus strand of CAMWXF010000061.1, from coordinate 6,968 downwards.
TCCGTAGAACGTTACTCTGAACTGCAGGCTATAGGTCTTTCCTTTTATTGCATTCGGTGTGTTGCGTAAGGTGATGACGCCGTCGGCGTAATTACAAGTGAATGCATCGTTGTTGTTTATTAGCTCCACGTTTGTGACGACCGGATTCTCTGCGCCTTTCAGGGTGGCGGATATGTTCCGCGTGATACCCTCATAGGAGCCGCTGAAGAATGTGGCATTCTTAGGGATGATAGTAACTGTGGGTTTGCCCTGCTTTAATTTTAGATTAACATCCGGTGTAGTGTAGCGCATCGTAGCACCCTCGGCATTTTCAATAATAAGGTTGAGCTTCAATTTATAGTTATATTTCGTGATCAGCGCTGCATTTGGTTTTGCATGGATGATCACCTTATTATCCGCGCATTCTGCGATGAACAGATGAGCGGCTCTGCCGGAAAGGCGTACATCGGTGATGTTTCCGTTAATTGATTTCAGTGCAGGCGTTGCTGTCACAAAGGTGCCATTGCGGTTTAGTATGTCAATACTTCCTTTCGTGGAAACTTTGATTGCTTTGTCCATGGCTACGTCTACAATCTTGATAGTGAGTGGCGTGCTTACCGTCAGTGTATCGGTCGCTTTTACATTGACCTTGAACCTATAATTGCCCTTGGCAACGGCGGTATTATTCAGCTTCGCAATCACTTGATTTCCGGTCCGGTCATAGGCAAATACAACGCCACTGTTGATGATACCGCGTGATTTGGAATCGGCAGCGCTGACACTGACGTTAAGCGGGTCAAACTTCGCTCCGTCTTTCCACATCACTGTGGTGGCCGCCGTATCATATGCCATTGTCGCCGTGTTAGTGTTGAGCTGCAGTGTGGTCCTGCCCAGCTTGGCAGTAGGTTTGTTTCCGTTTACTTTGATGGTGAACGGAACAGTAACCTGATCAGCCCATGAGCTATGTGTCAAAGCAAAAGATGCCTTATATGTTGTGTTCTTAAGATTTTCGGTTCCCTTTGTATATTTAATGAGAAAATCTCCGGTTTGATCTGCATTTTCATACATCAGGATGAAACCTGCATCGGCTGTTTTCTCATCAAGCTTGTAATTTACATCGCTATAAAGAGTTCCGTCCGGCCGGTAAACGAGTGGATTAAGAACCGCGCTGTCAAGTCCGGCTGAAGGATATACCGTCATGGATTTGTTCCTGAGTGTACATGCAGGCGCTTTCTTTTCCACATTGACCGTAAAGTTTGTCGTAACATCTTTATACCCGGTGAAGTGTAATGTCAGAGTACCTTTTTTATTACAGCTGGTTGTAAGGTTCGCACTTTTAGCCATAATGTGCCAAGATCCGGACAATTTCTCTACCGTGAAGTCACAGTTGGTCAGCACCATACTTTCCAGCGCTTCGTCTGACGTGATTTCTAATATGCTATTAGCCCAATTCTTGTAGAACAGGTTTACTTTCGAGTTCTGTTTGATCTTATACTTTGGGGCCTGTTCGATTACTTTAACGGTGAATGTCACATTATTGTAGTCGAACTCTTCTGTGTCTGATTTAACTTTGCCTTGCAGGGTAAGCTTGTAGCTTCCTTTGGCGGTGCCGGTTGCTGCCGTGATGACATATTTGGCCTGAGCTGTATCGGTCGGTGCAGCATCTGCCTTGGTTAAAGTGAACTTAGATGCATTGTCTCCCGCAAGTGCGGCGCTTGTTACCTGATATCCCTCATTAGGGTAGAGGATAAATGCGGCACCTGTAGTCTGCCGCAGATTGACGGTGATGGTGTCTTCACTGATGTTAGGTTTTACATCAGAAACGTACAGGAAGATATCTTTCTGTGTCTTCGCCTTATCATTTGCGGTCAGGGTAATCTTTGCCATGCCGGCGGCTTTGATCGTAAGTGGTATGCTGTAGCCGTTGCCTTCGGCAGTTACTTTGCCGGTCGTGAGCACCTTGGCATTGTTGTTCTTCACCGTCAGTTTGGTTGCGCCTGTTACAGTTACATGGACGGTGCCGTTGTTGTTAGTTGCATTGTTGTCCAGTTTGCCGCGATAAGTGCCCTGTAAAGCGGCATCTGGTGTAAAGTTATCTACGGCAGTTACCTGGATATCTGCCATTTCTCCGTCTACTACGGTTACTTTGTATTGTGCTTTATATGTCTTGCCGTCCTTGAAGGTTACCTGTGCCATGACGGTGGTCGTGCCGGGTCCCTGGGCGGTCAGAGTGGTGGTCGTTCCGCTTGCGGGGGTGACTTTGGCAATGGATTCTTTCGCACTGCTCCATGTGGCTTTCCCTGCATAGGCAGACAGATCAAGCTGTGTGCCGTTCATGTTCCAGATGACGGAAAGTGTGGTATCGGTGCCTTGACGCAGGGAATTGCTGTCTGCGCCGATGGCGATGCCTGTTACGGTGCTGAGCGCCACGGCAAGATCCGTCTCGTAAGGTACTGCATCCGGATCAGCAGGGTCCTTGTACCTAGCCGCGAATGCTTTAGCCTGCATGCCGGCAAACTGTTTTAGGGAAATATCTGGATACATCCATTCCCAGCCGGCAGGAAGTTTTACGTCATTAAGGGTAAGCTGCTCGTTAGTCAGTGCAGTCAATCCCGACGGAATATTTAGCACATCATCTGCGGTGGTGACTGTCTGTACGGTTATCTTACATTCTACTGTTTTCGTGCCGGACTTTGTGGTGACAGTGGCACTGATTTTAGCGGCACCTTTCGCCCGAGCCGTTACTACAGCCGCCAGCGGATCGTCTGTTTTCGCAGTAACTGAAGCAATAGCCGGTTGATCGGAGGCCCATGTGATATTGTCTACTGTGGTGTCGCTGGGAGTGAGGTACAGTTTCAATTGTTTCATGTTCGGCATCTGGGATACGGGTTGTCCCTGTGAATTCAGATACAGTGTACATTCACTTTCATTCAGCGTAACGCCGGTCAGGGTATTCCTGCTTACGGTCACATTACATTCCAGAGTCGGTCCGTTCTTGACTGTCGCCAGAATCTTAGTGGTACCTGCGCCTTCCGGGGTTACGACGCCGTCCTTTGTTACTGTTGCGACATTTTCATCATTGCTGCTCCATGTGACTGTGGAACTGATATCGTTTGTGCCGTTGCTTACTTTCAACGTTACTGTCTGATCAGATGTCCAAGTGGACAGATTGAAAGACAATTCTGTCTGGTTCAGCGTATAATTGAACACCTGTACCGTACAGGCAGCCGTTTTGCCGCCGTCAGCAGTAGTGGCGGTAATCGTTGCCTCTCCTGTGCCCATAGCTGTTACATTGCCTTGAGCATCCACAGCAGCAACAGAAGAGTCGCTGGTGGTCCATGTAACATTCTTATTGGTGGCATTGTCCGGTTTGACGGTAGCTGTTAGTTTCTCCGTTTGATTAAGCTGCATATTCAGCGAATTTTTGTTCAGCGTGACGCTGGTGACCTTCACCGTAGTGCTTGTGTCCTCTGCGGCGAGATAGCCGATCACGGTGCATGAGCTTCCGTCTACGCTAATAGCTGTGATTCGATAGACTTCTGTCGGATCAATCGGCTGCAAATCGGCGGCGGTAAAGGAATATAAGTCGCCGTTTGTGGCTGCGGAAGCCTTAAACGAGTGAATGACATCTGTGTCATATGGTCTTGTGATCGATATGGTGACGGGATATGTATCGGCTGTGAAACCGTAATAGGCGTTGTTGCTGAATTCGTTAAACGATACGTTTCGGTTGTTTATGGTTTCCCATGCGCCGTATTCTTCGCTGGCATTGTAGACTGTTGAATAATAGTCAGTTCCATCTTCCAGTCTGATTGCGGGCTTGCCGGCTCTGGTGACCTTGGCATAATATCCGACATATCCTTCCGGTATGTCTTTTATGTATAAATAGAAGCTCGAGCCCGACCACGAGGCGTGATCGGCCTTCCATCCGGAAATGGGATTGCCCAGACGGTCGAAGAGTTCCAGCTTGTAACCGCCGGTATTCCAATAGTTTAGAGCGGTCTTCGCGTCTACATTGCTGTTATAGTCATGGATATAGTTTCCGGAAAGCTGCGCTGAGGAAAATGCGAGACAGATACCTTCTCCGGAGCTGTCCGACCATTTATTCATCCATTGGTAATTCATATAGAACTTTTCATCGTCATACACATAGATGCCATGGCTGTACAGTTGCTTGCCGTTCTGGGAATAGCGTATCAGGTAAATGCCTTCTCCCAGCCCTTCAGAGTCTTGCCATGTGCCGGTATAGTTGATATATTCGCCGGCAGTTTTGCCGGTGAGAGACGCTTTCTCTCCAATGCTGCCTGCGCTTGTATAAATCTGTGCATCAATTGTCTGTCCGGCTTGCACTTTTTCAGTGGGAATATATACGTTTAGTTCCAGTTTCTTTAATAATGCTTTGTGATAAAGAACCATGTTGCTGTAGGCAGTTTTTGAACTGGAAGTAGAAACGGGGTTATAGTTATACCATTCTACGCTGTCATTTGTATGTGTGAAGCTCCTCTCATTTCCGGTGCTGTCAGTATAAGTGTATATGAAATAAGCCTCTTTACCTTTGGGCGGAGCATAGCTTTCCCCCTGTTCATTCTTAAAATCAAAGGAAAGCAGAGAATTCGTGATTTCTCCTTGTGCTTCGCCCATTATAACGAGAGAAGAACTGTCGTCGCAGACCGATACGGATACGATGGTGCCATCAGCTACGGTTGCATCTGCCTTGACTTCATATACCTGCTTCTTATAATTATAGTGTTCGAATATAACGAAGTCATGATTCTCTTCATCAGGAATATCTAAGTAAAAGCTCTTTTTATTGATATCATAGATTACGGTATATCCGTCAGCTATCTGCAGTTCATAAGTGAAAGTTTTACTGCCGGATATATTCCAGTAAAGCTCTTTCTTAAGTTTCTTTAACTTATAGACAGCTCTGTCGCTGTCATAGCCTGTTATTTGACCGTTAACACACTGCGTAATTGGCTCACCGTCTTCATAGAATACCGGCTGTACCTTATCGGGATCGATATTGGCGCCGTAAAGTTCTACATACAGATAATCTCCGTAGTTGTCAAAAAAGTTACCATAAGAATCGGATGCCGGCCACAAGTCATCTATAATCGCTACGTTATCGACGTAGACTGCATTCTCGAAAGTGGAAGATATCCCGTCTGTGGTGGTGATCACTGCGCTGTAATATCCGGCAGACAGATATTTAGCAAGATAAACGGTTGCAGTCAGATGCTTCGTTGTACCGGTTGTCACATGCGCGATTTGGAAGGAACCAAAAACGTTTTTATAAGGGTTATAAGCACTGCTATAAACATCAATGTCGGAGATGGGAGCGCTGCCTACGGTGGTTCCGGACTGATCGCGCAGTGTAATGCTGGCGATACTGTCTTGGGTATATGTCGCAGGAAGATTTTCAATTTCTATGTATGAAGAGGAAGCATTCGGTAGTATATACTGTGTCTTTACTACGGTAGTATCGGCATCAGCGGCCGCAAAGGTGATTGTTTTCGTATCGTTCAGCCATGTAATGCCGTAATTGTCCGTCAATGTGATCACAGCATCGCAGGGTACACCTTCTGTAACAGTAATTCCCGTGTCGGTACCGGCACTGTTTTTGAGGATGTCATTAATATAGAATATAGCGTTGGTTTTTGATGTACTGGAAACTGTTTTGCCATCTATGGTAAGGGAAAGCGTATACCTTCTTCCGGAGTCGCTTTTATATCCGGTCATCTTTAATAAGAAGGGTCTTGCCTCGCCGGCCATGTAGTATTCCGGTGCCAGTGTGACTGTCTTTTCTTCACGCTGCCCACGCTTCGTATCTGCAATCCAGGAAGAGTGATTTGCGAGAAATGTTGCAGGAAGCTTTGCAGCGGTGATCGTATTTGTTTTGATTTGGTTGTAATTAAAGTCGGCAGACACCAGCTGGCTCATTCCAGACAGATCCGGTAATTCTGTCAAGTCGTTGTGCGTTAGATTAATGCTGGTCAGAGCAGTCAATGTGCCAAGTCCGCCGGCATCCGTTATAGCGTGACCTGAGAAGTTGATGCTTGTCAGGTTCTCTATATACTCGATACCTTGTAAAGAGCTGATATTACCCGAAGCACTGCTTCTCGAATAAGTGAGGCTTGTCAGTTCATCCAATTTGTCGCTGGTGATCTTGTCGGAGTCAGCGATGTTAATTTCCTGCTTTATATAGTTTCGGAATGTTTCATCCGGAAAATCTGTGTCTTTGTAAGTTATAATCTCTTTTGCCGTAAAGGTCCGCGTATCTTCCTCCGAGCTGCCTTTTACGTCGTTGCCGGATACGGTGACGTCGGCTTCAATATTGGGAGTGTCATCTTCGGCAGAGTCATCTTCGATGTCTGTGTCGTTGCCGATATTGGAATCGTCATTGTTAGATTCGTCGCCGTTGCTGGGCGCACTGTCGGAATCATCGCCGGTGTTGTCGGCATTATCGGAACCGACACTGTTGTCGTCAGTGGAATCACTGTCGTCGCTGCCGGTATTGGTATCAGAATTGCCGTTGCCGTCATTGAGTGATTCGCCATCGGAATCTGTATTCGTGTCGCTATTGTCGGCGGAATCGGAATTAGTGTCCTCCTGTGGGTCATTTTCACTATCTGCGTCATCGGAAGCAGCGGGCGTTTCGGCCGCCTTCTGCTCCGCTGTCGGTGGTACCGTTTCATTAGAGTAAACGGCATTCGTAATATCGTTGCCTGCATTCGATGATTTTGCATACACAGGCATGCCTGCGGGCAGGACATTGGAAATGATCAGTACGGCACAGAGGAGTGCGGTACATAATCTGCGTTTACGTTGTCTCATAATCTTCCTCTCCTTTACGTGCTTGATAGAATTATCTAATAAATCAATTCAATTATAGTATTTTTTTGTGGGGAGGGAAAGAGAGAATAGCCAATTTGTGAGATAATATAGTTGGATAAATTTGCCTTGACAGAGACAATTACATAGTATATGAT
>CAMWXF010000060.1 GCA_947178115.1 uncultured Lachnospiraceae bacterium | reverse complement strand
TAAGGGAGATACCAATGCGGAGGAGCCTTCGTGGTATCTGGAGCTTATTTTGCCGGACGGGACGCGGGTGCCCGTAGAGGCGAACATGTCGGAAGACGAGAGCTATTTCAGACAGGCGGTCATGGGAGATGACAGTCGTATCTATGCAAGTACCGGACGCGGAGTATACGAGGTACAGCGGGACGGCAGTACAAACAAGATAGTGGAATTGGATACTACGCCTTCGTGGGTCTGGGTTAAGGATGATCTGATGATCATAGATAATGATTGGGACATGGAAGACGCACCGTTAGTCTATGATATGGCTGCGGGGGAGTATGTTACGGATGAGGTACTTTCGGATTTTGTGGCTGACAGCTATCAAAGCAGAATGTATAACGGAACGGATTACGGCACCATGTACATTCTGCCGGGTGAGGACAGAACTGTCTATGTGATGGGGCAGAAAGGGATACACAGGCATGTGGTAGGCGGCAATATGATGGAGCAGATCGTGGACGGCGGACTGTCGTTACTCGGGAATCCGGATTATTACATTGTGGATGCCGTGCAGCTTGAGGGAGACGTCTTTCTGGCGCTCTTTGCGGGCGGGAAAATGATTCGGTTTACTTATGATCCGGATGTTCCGTCAGTACCGGAGAATATGTTGACACTCTACAGCCTTACGGAGAATGATGTGATCAGACAGGCGATTTCTTATTATCAAACGGAGCATCCGGATGTTTTCGTGTCTTACAGGACCGGCATGGGCGAAGGGGATTCCGTGACGAGAGAGGATGCCATTAAGAAGCTGAACACGGAGATTATGGCGGGCGAAGGACCGGATCTGATCGTGATGGATGACATGCCCCTTGATTCATATGTAGAAAAGGGAATGTTGCTTGACCTGACGGATTATCTGGCAAAATACAGTGAGAAGGAGCCTCTGTTTGACAATGTAATCGAGGCGTTGAAACGTGACGGCAAGGCATATGTGGCACCGGCGACAATTGCCGTACCGAGGATTGCTTCCGCGGCGGACGGCATGGAAAATGTGACAGATATGTCAGATTTGGCGGAGGTCATAGAGAAGGACAGGGAGAAGTATCCGACAGAAGATATTCTGGGAGTCAGTGGCGGCTGGGGTATTCTGAAGCGGTTATCGCCTGCGAGTGAGCCGGCATGGGTCAAGGCGGACGGTACGATAGATAAGGAGTGCATCGGAGCATATTTTGAGCAGTGTAAACGGATCTATGCGGCGCAGATGGACGGTCTGGATGAGAAAGTGAAGGACTACTATAATCAGCGTAATATAGGGCTTAAGGAGCGCCTGGGCATACGCATGGACGAGATGGAATGGGAAATCTATCTGGATGTGATGCAGTATGTGAGCGGAGCGCAGCATGCCATGGCAGGCTGGACCAGCTCTGCGTACAGCTGCTTGGAACTGCTTTCCCTGGACCGGACAAAGGGATATGAGAACACGAAGGTCATACCCATGCAGGGACAGTGCAGCGGTGTGTTTATGCCGGGGACTATGCTGGGGATCAGCGCTGCCTCCGGACAGACTGATCGGGCGCTTACGTTTATGGATACCTTTTTATCCGCAAAGGTGCAGAGTGTGTATGACGGTTTCCCGCTGAATCAGGCGGCATATGACGCGCAGTTTGTTCCGGAACATGTGGGCGAGGACGGTGAGTACACCTCTATGGCCACATCCGACGGGGACGGCAATATGATCTCCTATGTGGTATACTGGCCGGAAGACGCGGAAATTGCGGCGATGAAGAAAGAACTGGCGGCGGTGAACACGGCTTATATTCCCGATAAAGTTCTGGAGGATGCCGTATTTACACAGGGGGCTGCATATCTGGATGATGAGCAGTCGTTGGAGGATGCGCTGAATAAGATTGAGAAGGCGGTGCAGGTCTATATGGCGGAGTAACGTAGGAATGTGTGCCGGGAATATTCGGGTTTAAGAAGAGGATATTGTAATTTTTTGTAACTGTTCAGAAGATGGTTCTGAACAGTTACAATTTTTTGTGTTAGAGAGACTTTAGAGATTGATCTGGTATGCTGTCTGTGTTGGGAGCGTTATTGTTCTATGGGGCAGCTAAGACGGACGCGCAGATGGAAGTGAATATCTACGGAGTCGCGCTTTCGCTCCTTTCACAGCGCAACAGACACTAAGCTCGTGGGAAACCTCGCTAAGTGCTGGCGCTGTTCTAGGGACTCCTTAAGATATTCACTTCCATCTGCGCTGGGTATTGAGTATGGCCGGGAGTGGACAGTAATGTGACGACTTAGACAGCAATCTATGCAAGGAGAGGATCAATATGATGGTTAGGAAGAGTTGGACGAAGATAATCAGTTTGTTGCTTGCGGGAACCATGGTATTTGTTATGGCGGGCTGCGGCGGGGGAAGCGGCGGATCGGACAGTGGTGCCGGAGGTGCGGGGCAGAATGTGGGCACGTCGGACGGCGGACAGGAGAATGAAAATAATGGCGGTAACGATCCGGCAGCCATGGGACGGTATGTGGAGGATGAAACTGATTTGTCGGAGCAGTCAATGTATCCTATGGATCTGTGTGTCCGGGAGGACGGCAGTCTGGTGATTTTGGACAAAAACACGGGGACGCTGGTATCCAAGGATCAGGGCGTTACGTGGGAGAGTGAAATGCCGGAATGGTATATGGCTATGCGGGAGGAAGGGAATTATATCAACAGTATGTGCATGGCGCCGGACGGCACGGTGGCAGCGATTACTGCGGACATGGGCAGCAGCGCGCCGGTAGCGGAATCAGACGGGCAGGATGCGGCTGATTCGGAAAATTCAGAGGAACAGGGTAAGAATGCGGACGGGGCAGATGCGCAGGATGAAGGCGCAGACGAAGCTGAAACGCAGGATGGTGAGTCGGTTGCAGATGATGACGAGTCTGAGGAGGAATCAAGTATGTTTGACGATCCCTTTAACTGGAGTTATTATCTGACGCTGTTTTTACCGGACGGCACGGAGATCCCGGTGACAGCGAAGCTGACGGAAGAGGAAATGCACTTTGAGCAGGTTGCGATTGGCACGGATAATCGTATCTTCGCAAGTACATATCGGGGTATCTATGAGATATCGCGGGACGGCAGTGCAGAGAAGATTCTGACGCTGGATTATAATCCGCAGTGGATCTGGGTCAGGGATAATCTGCTGGTCATCGACAACGATTGGGACGAGGCGGATACGCCGGCGGTATACGATCTGGAGGCGAAAGCGTTTATTCCGGACGAGGTGCTTACGGAGTTTGTGGACAGCAACTATGATGACCGGAACTTTAACGGGACAGATTACGCTACGATGTTCCTTCTTCCCGGTGAGGACAGTACCGTCTATGTTGTAGGCAAGAGGGGAATACACCGCCATGTAGTAGGCGGCAATATGATGGAGCAGATCGTAGACGGTAATCTTTCCCAGCTCATTAATCCGAACTATTGTATTACTGATATGGTGCAGCTTGAGTCGGGCGTATTTATGGCACTTTTTTCCAACAGTAAGGTGCTTAAGTTTACCTATGATCCCAACATTCCTTCCGTGCCGGAGAACATACTGACGATTTACAGTCTCAAGGAGGAGGATTCGATCAGGCAGGCGATTTCTTACTATCAGACGCAGCATGCGGATGTCTTCGTGTCTTATCAAGTGGGCATGGGAGGTGACAGTTCCGTGACGAGGGAGGATGCGATCAAGAAGCTGAATACGGAGATCATGGCAGGGGAAGGACCGGATCTTCTGGTGATGGATGGTCTGCCGCTTGACTCTTATATAGGAAAAGGACTGTTGGTCGATATGACCGATTACCTTGCAGAGTACAGTGCAAAAGAGCCGTTGTTTGATAATATAATCGACGCGCTCGCCCGTGACGGTAAGGCGTATGTGGTTTCGGCGACGGTTTCAGTTCCGAAGATTGCGGCTGCATCGGACGGCATGGAAAATGTGACAGATATGTCAGATATAGCAGCGGTTGTAGAGAAACTCAGAGAGAAGTATCCGACGAAAAACATTCTCGGCGTCAGCGGCGAGCGCGGCGTCCTGAAAAGATTTGTGGGTGTGAGTGAGCCGAAGTGGGTCGCAGCGGATGGCAGCATAGACAAGGACGTGATCGGCGGGTATCTGGAGCAGTGCAAACGCATCTTCGATGCCCAGATGGACGGCCTGGATGAGAAAGTCATAAGCTATTATGAGCAGCGGAACGAGTGGACGAAGGAATATAGCGGACTGCGCATGGACGAGACGGACTGGAGCGTCAATATGGATATTATGTCGTATGTGGGCAGCGAGCAGCATATGATCGCCGGGTGGGTCGATGCAGCGTATAACTATATGCAGATAATGTCGCTTGACAGAGTGAAAGGACTTGAAGAGGCGAAGGTCGTGCCCATGAAGGGACAGTGCGGCAATGTATTTGAGCCGTATACCATGCTGGGCATCAGCGCTGCGTCAGAGCAGTCTGATCTGGCTTACGGATTTCTGGATGTGTTCCTGTCTGTGGAAGCACAGAGTGCATACGGGGGACTGCCCTTGAATCAGGCGGCATTTGACAAGCAGTTTACGCCGCAGGAGGAGTACTTGGGAGCGGACGGAGGGTACGGCGGCGTATGTACCATAGATGAGGAAGGCAATATGATTGATTTTACGATCTACTGGCCGACCGATGAGTTGATTGCAGCGCTGCGGGAAGAGCTGTCAACGGTAAATACGGCGTATGTTCCCGATCAAATGCTGGAAGATGCGGTGTTTACGGAAGGAATCGGGTACATGAACGGCACGCAGTCATTAGAACAGGCGCTTGACCGGATCGAGAAGGCTGTGGCGATCTATATGGCGGAGTAAAAAGATAGCGTATAGGAGATCTGGCGCAGCTTGTGATCAAGCGGACGCGGGTCTCCTTTGTCTGGATGATGATCATTAGAGCCCGCGCTCCTTTAGTTCATGAACGAGGTTTACATAAAATTCCCTCACATCAAAACCGGCAATGTTTTCACGGTTCAGATCGATCATATCGCCGTGAGAGATACCTCTGCCGCCGGGCACGGTCAGGCAGGTAAAGCGGCTGCCCCATTTCATGCTGTCAACAGAGACTAAACCGTCGTTGGCTCCGTCGAAATGCTTTACCATGGGGTAGGACATGTTCAGGGGGAATCTGCCGCTGCATGCAGCGTTCATCCGGGAACCTACGCTCTGATAATATACCTGCGGGCTGTCGGGAAGCACTTCGTTTCGTCCGGTGCAGGCGGAAGCGGTCAGATCCTGTACGGCCTCCATAAAATCAGGTTTGGTATCGCCGAGCAGGGTCAGTGCCGCATTGTATTTGGAAGATACTTTATTGCATACGGAATCCGGAATCTTGTCCAGCAGATAGTCCGCAAAGATACAGCCCCGGTGGGGCGTGTTAATGGTCGTTAAAGAGGCTACATAGGGAGCTGCGCCACATTTGGAGATCGCATAGCGGCTGTCCAGACCGCCCTTGGAGTGGGCGATGATGTTGACTTTGTCGCAGCCGGTCTCCTCCCTGATCTGTCTGATCCGTGCGGCGAGTTCTTCTCCGCAGTCGGCGACGGAAGCGGCGGACTGCTGACTTCCGTAGAACAGGACTGCACCATTTCTCTTAAGCTCTGCTGGGATTCTGCCCCAGTAATTGAAGAAGCGAAAATCCCGGAAAAATACGCCGTGTACAAGCAAAACAGGATACTTCGTCCGACATTCCTGATTCTCGGCGCGAACCTGATTGAGCAGGTACTTTTCATTTTCATAGATCACCTCGTTGCCGGCAATCCGAATGATTCGGCAGAGCACATACAGGTGTACGATCGGAATCAGGCCGCAGGCGGCACCGATCACACGCCATTTGATGCCAAGCTGTACGGAGGTCACATAGACACGCAGAATGCCGTTCCAGAAAAGGATAAACTCGATTAAAAATGCAAGACCGAACTGACGCAGCCAGAAGAAAGGATGGCTGAATGCAGTATCCTCTCCGGCGGGAAGCCCTATGATCAGCATGGCAATACAGCAGACGATCTCCACGGCCGTGGTGAACAGGAAGATTTGCAGCAGGGCGATGCCGTCTTCCAGAATCTTATTGCGCGTGGTAGAGACTTTACGCACTGTCAGTGTGGGAAAAAAGTTAATGTACAGAATCAGAATATAGCAGATGATCTCTGCAGCAGTACAGGCAGAGGGAAAACGGGTTTCAATCCGTCCGGCATAGAACAGGAAAGTGCAGACGGAGCGTATGTTGAGCGCCAGCAGTATGATGAGTGCCGACAGAACTTTCGCGAGTGCTTTAAAGGGTGTCTTCATGGTATTCTCCTATGTGCCGGTTGCAAAATACGGGCATCACGGTATAATGTAGTATTGTGTATTTCTATAATGTATCGTAGCAAATTCAAATTCGATGTGCAAGCACACTTTTGGGTTGTTCAGTCAGACCGCGTCATGCACTTGCCGGATGGATTTGGAGGCTGACAAGAGGGGTGTGACTATGACTGCTGAAACCGCAAAAACCCGTGAGGAGCGGATGGCAACGGATTCCGTCGGAAGACTGATGGTGAGCATGACGTTTCCCGCAATCGTTGCGCAGATCATCAATATTTTATATAGTATCATTGACCGGATTTATATCGGACATATGGAAGGTGTGGGCGCAAATGCGTTGACGGGCGTGGGTGTAACCTTCTGTATCACAATGTTTGTCTCGGCATTCTCGGCGTTCATCAGTAACGGTGCGGCGCCGCTCGCAGCGATCTGGCTGGGGAAGGGTGATCGGCAGCGGGCGGAGGAGATACTCGGCAACAGCGTCAGTTTTCTGCTCATCTGTACCGTGGCGCTGATGGCGTTCTTCTATGCTTTTCAGAAACCGTTGCTCTATATGTTCGGTGCAAGCGATGCTACCATCGGCTATGCGACGGATTATCTGTCCATTTATCTGGCGGGAACGCTTTTCGTGGAGCTGGCGCTTGGATTAAATGCTTTCATCATCTGCCAGAGCAGGTCACGGACGGCGATGCTTTCCGTGTTGATCGGGGCGGTGGCAAATATTATCTTAGATCCGATATTCATCTTCGGCTTTCGTATGGGCGTCAGAGGCGCGGCGACGGCTACCGTGATCTCACAGGCCTTAAGCGCGCTGTGGGTCGTAAGTTTTCTCATGGGCAGAAAGTCTTCGCTTAAGATACGAAAGAACTGTATGCGTCCGGACGGCAGAATATTAAAGAGCGTGTTTGCACTGGGGATATCACCGTTTATTATGAATGCGACGGAGAGCTTCATCAGTATTGTCTTGAATCACGGATTGCAGGTTTACGGAGGTGACATGCATGTCGGGTCTCTGACCATCATGCAGAGCATTATGCAGTTTTTCTCCGCGCCCATGAGCGGTTTTACACAGGGAATGACTCCTATCGTCAGCTATAACTATGGTGCGGGAAATTTTGACCGTGTCAGACGACTGTATCGGTGGATGATCGGTGTATGCTTCGGATTTCGGTTTCTGACCACGGCAACGGTCATGATCTTTCCGCGATTTTATGCGGGATTCTTTGCAAACGAGGCGGAGCTTGTATCATTGACCGGGCAGGTTATACCGATTTTTATGGCGGGCATGCTCGTTTTCGGGCTGCAGAACGGTATCCAGCCTACCTTTCTGGCGCTGGGGCAGGCAAAGGTCTCACTTTTTATTGCGGTGCTTCGCAAGATTATACTGCTGATTCCGTTGGCGCTGATTTTGCCGCATTTCATGGGAGTGATGGGCGTGTATGTGGCGGAGCCTGTATCGGATATTATCTCTGCGACTACGGCGACGGTGTTGTTTGTGGTTAATATAAAGAAGATTCTGTCGGAGGAAACGCTGCAGAGGATTAGTTAGGCCTAAACAGTAATGAGTGAAGTAAAGAAGTTGTTTGAAAATGCGCGGAATGCTTGACAATATGGGATGGTTATGGTACATTATCTCACAAGTTAAGAGGGAGTAGTTATCCTGTGTAAGCAACATACCCTGACACGAATGTCATGTTTACACGCTTTCTGCGAATGAATGGAAAGAACGAGACTTTTAGCATAGT
>CAMWXF010000059.1 GCA_947178115.1 uncultured Lachnospiraceae bacterium | reverse complement strand
GTCGTGCATGTAGTGAGATGTTTCGAGGACAGCAATATCGTACACGTGGACGGCACCATCGACCCGCTGCGGGATATCGAGACCATTAATTTGGAATTGATCTTTTCGGATATTGAGATTCTGGACAGAAGAATCGCCAAGACCGCCAAGGTGGCGAAAATGGATAAGACAGTTGCAAAAGAGTATGCGCTTCTTGAGAGAATCAAGGCTCATCTGGAAGAAGGCAAACTGGCGAAGGGATTCGAGACGGAAGATGAAGACGAGGCGGCGCTTCTTGCGTCCTATAATCTGTTGACCTATAAGCCTGTGATCTTCGCGGCGAACGTGGCGGAGGACGATCTGTCGGAAGACGGCGCTTCCAATGCGGGTGTGGCGAAAGTGAAAGAGTTTGCTGCAGCAAATGACAGTGAGGTATTCGTGATCTGTGCGCAGATTGAACAGGAAATTGCGGAGCTGGATGAGGAAGAGACGGCGATGTTTTTAGAAGATCTGGGGCTGTCCGAGTCCGGGTTGCAGAAGCTGATTAAGGCAAGCTATCGGATTCTGGGCTTAATGAGTTTTCTTACCGCGGGGGAAGACGAAACCAGAGCATGGACGATCAAAATCGGCACCAAAGCGCCTCAGGCAGCCGGTAAGATACATACCGATTTCGAGAGAGGATTTATTAAGGCGGAAGTGGTTAATTATAAGGATCTGCTGGAACAGGGCTCTCTTGCGGCAGCCAGAGAGAAAGGGCTGGTCGGTATGGAAGGCAAAGATTATATCGTGCAGGACGGTGATGTGATCTTATTCCGATTTAATGTATAGCGGCAGCAGCGGAGGTCTGGTATGCAGGACATTATGAATGTGACGGACATTGCGTTCCCGAACCTTGGAATCTATTTGAATCATGTGCCGAAGAGTTTCAGTATCTTCGGATTTCAGGTCGCTTTATACGGCGTGATCATCGGAATCGGCGTTTTATGCGGTGTACTGATGGCCGCCCATGTGGCGAAGAAAGAAAATCTGGATCCGGATCTGATCTGGGATTTTGCCATTTACGCCATTATTTTTTCCATCATCGGAGCAAGGATTTATTATGTGGTATTCCAGTGGGATATGTATAAGAACAACCTGATCGGCATATTAAATCTGCGAAACGGCGGGCTGGCGATCTATGGCGCGGTGATTGCGGCGTTTACTACAATGTGGGTATACTGCAAAGTGAAGAAATGCAGTTTCCTGCAGATTGCGGATGTCTGTGTTCCCGGGCTGGTGCTCGGACAGGTGATCGGCCGCTGGGGCAATTTTACAAATCGGGAAGTATTCGGAGAGTACACGGAGAATCTGTTGGCCATGCGGCTGCCGGTGGAGGCCGTCAGGAGCGTTGATATTTCGGAGAACATAGCAAGGCATATCGCCGAGGGAACGAATTATATACAGGTACACCCTACATTTCTTTATGAGAGTTTATGGAATCTGGCGCTTCTTCTGATTATGCTGACATACAGACAGCATAAGAGATTTCAGGGCGAGATGTGGCTGCTGTATCTGGGCGGTTATGGTCTGGGTAGGGCATGGATCGAGGGAATCCGCACGGACACGCTCTTTATCCCCCACACGACGCTGGCCGTATCCAAAGTGTTGGCAGTGACACTTTTCGTGGTATCGCTTGTGGCGGATATTCTGATCCGCAGAAGATTGGCAAGGGGTGTGAGTACGTCGGTTGCGACGGTGCAGGCAGGGGTTAAGAAGACGCAGGAGGATGAATAGAGGAGAACACAAATAATGTGAAAGATTGCGGCGGGAAAAGTTCCGCCGCTTTTTTTGTACGAAAAAATCCCGATTTTACGTAACTTTTCCTTGCATTATCCCCTTATATAGTATAAAATTAGATTAAAAGTGGTGGAAAGTGGTACGAAGTGGAATGAAGTGGAGAAAACTAACCACAGATTTCCCAAAATGGACCTGAATTTCCGTGGCAGACCACTTACATGTTACAGACGCGCATGCGGTCATATGGAAGACAATAAGACCATCGTGAAGATACATGGATGCGCAGGGCAAAGGTGATCGATGATGTTTATGGGCGAATACAATCACACAATCGACACCAAAGGCAGGCTGATCATCCCTTCGAAATTCAGGGAAGCACTGGGAGATACCTTCGTGGTAACGAAAGGGCTGGATGGCTGCCTGTTTGTGTATGACAATGAAGAATGGAGCGCATTCGAAGAGAAACTGAAAGCCCTGCCCATTACGAATAAAGAAGCCAGACAGTTCGTGAGATTCTTTCTGGCAGGGGCAGCGGAAGTAGAAGTGGATAAGCAGGGAAGAATCCTTGTTCCGAACATTTTGAGAGAATTCGCACAGATCAGTAAAGATGTGGTACTGATCGGTGTGGCAAGCCGGATAGAGATCTGGAGCAAAGAACGGTTCGACGGTATGGCAGCATACGAGGATATGGATGAGATCGCAGAGCATATGGCGCAGCTCGGACTGGGAATATAAGAGCAGCAGGAAACAGCGTGCTTTGCTGCAGAGGTAGAGATGGAATTTAAACATACATCAGTTCTTTTAGAGGAAACGATAGATAATCTGCAGATCAGACCGGACGGGGTTTATGTGGACGGTACACTGGGTGGCGGCGGGCATGCCTGCCGTGTCGCCGAGGCACTTGGAGAAAACGGAAGGCTCATCGGTATTGATCAGGATGAAGCCGCTATAGAGGCAGCGGGATTAAGGCTTAAGCCTTTTGAGCGGAAGGTGACATTGATTCGCGACAATTACCGTAACGCACGGACGGTGCTTAGACAGATCGGAATTGAGAAAGCAGACGGAATCGTGCTGGATCTGGGAGTATCGTCTTTCCAGCTGGACAATGCGGAGAGAGGATTTTCCTATAAATATGATACGGCACTGGACATGCGGATGGATCTGCGGCAGTCACTGACCGCTGCGGATATCGTGAATCAGTATACGGAAATGCAGCTTTATCACGTGATCAGGGATTACGGGGAAGAGCAGTTTGCCAAGAATATCGCAAAGCGTATCGTAAACGCCAGAGCGGACAGGCCTATCGAGACTACGGGACAGCTTAATGAGATTATCAAGGCGGCGATACCGGCGAAGATGAGGGCGACGGGAGGACATCCCTCTAAGAGAACTTTTCAGGCGATCCGAATCGAGTGCAATCGGGAACTGGAAGTGCTTAGGGATTCGTTGGACGAGCTTATCGATATGTTAAATCCGGGCGGAAGAATCTGTATCATCACATTTCATTCGCTGGAAGACAGGATCGTGAAGACGGCATTTAAGAAAAATGAAAATCCGTGTACGTGTCCGCCGGATTTTCCGGTGTGTGTATGCGGGCAGGTGTCGAGAGGCAGGGTCATCACCAGAAAACCGATTCTGCCGTCACCGGAAGAACTGGAGAATAATAAGAGAGCCAAAAGTGCAAAGCTCAGGGTTTTTGAGAAGAAATAATGTCGTAAGGCTGCGGGGAAGAGAAGCAGAAAGCAAGTAAAAGATAGTAATAAAAGGGGAAAGAAAGATCATGGCGTCAACGCAAAGAGCAGTAAACAGAAACCGTATGACTGATGGAAGAAACCGCTATTATGTGCAGGGCAGCGCAGTCAGAAAGTTTGATGTTACGAAAGAAATCGAGAGTAGACCGCAGAAGAGAATCAGCAACACGGCACGCAAGAACAGAGAAAGAGCGAAGCATATGAGCGCGGGATATGTGTTATTCTTATGCGCAGCGCTTGTAGTGACAGGATTTATTCTGGTTAATTACATCGGACTGCAGTCAGATATTACCAGCAGTGTGAAGCATATTTCCGCACTGGAGAAGCAGCTTAATGATTTAAAGCTTGCAAATGATGAGGAATATAGTAGAATAACAAGTAGTGTAAACTTAGAAGAGGTCAAGAGGATCGCGCTTCAGGAGCTTGGAATGCAGTATGCGAAAGAGGGACAGATCATTTCTTTCCAAAGCGAGAACAATGATTATGTCAAGCAGATGGCAGACATTCCACAATAGTTCCGGTCAGCGTTCCTAAGTAGGTGAGTATTTGGACAGTCAGGTAAGCAGAAGAAGTTCTGTCAACAGATTTACAATTAAAATGCAGAAGAAGCTGCTGGTGTTGTTTATTTTAATACTGGCGGCCTTTGCAGGGCTCAGCGCACAGTTGTATCTGATTACCAGAGACAACGGTGAGGAGTATAAGAGACAGGTATTGTCGCAACAGGAGTATGACTCGACGACAATACCTTTTAAACGTGGTGACATCACGGACTCCAACGGTACGATTCTGGCAGTCAGCAATAAAGTGTACAATGTCATACTGGATACGAAGATTCTGATGCGTAAGGAAGAAAATCTGGAGCCTACACTGAATGCGCTGAAGCGTTGCTTCAATATTGATACCAACGAGGTGAGAAGTTATATTGCCAGTCATCCGGAATCTTCTTACTATGTGATGGCGAGACGCGTGGAATATGAGAAGATGAACGCTTTTCAGGAACTGGCGAAAGATCCGGAGGCCGGTGCGAACATTGCGGGCGTGTGGTTTGAGAGCGAATATAAGAGAGAATATCCGAACGGCTCACTGGCCTGTGATGTGATCGGATTTACTACCAGTGACAATCGGGGAACGTACGGGCTGGAAGAGTATTATAATGATATGTTGAGCGGAATCAACGGCAGAGAGTACGGTTACCTGAATGATGATTCCAATCTGGAGCGGACTACCATAGCGGCGCAGGACGGCTGCAATATACAGTCATCCATTGATGCCAATGTCCAGAGCATTGTGGAGAAATATTTAAAGGATTTTAACGAGGAGTATAAGGACAATTATCGGCCGGGTAACGGAGCGGAGAACGTCGGATGTATCATTATGGAGGTGAATACGGGCAGAGTGTTGGCGATGGCAGGATATCCGGATTTTGATCTGAATGATACGAGAAATACGGAGAATCTGATCGGAATGCCGCTTGTGGATGACAAGGGAATGCGCACGGGAGAGTATGTAACACAGGAGATTATAGACGGCATGAATGATCAGGCCATGTACCTGCAGTTAAATGCCTTGTGGAAGAATTTCTGTATTGTAGATACTTATGAACCGGGATCTGTGGCGAAGCCTTTTACGGTGGCGGCAGCGCTTGAGAGCGGCGCAATTACCGGTACGGAGTCTTATAACTGTGAGGGTTCTCTGCATGTGGGAGATCATGATATCAGCTGCCATCAGACGTTTGGCGACGGATACCTTACCGTGCAGCAGGGGATTGAGCGGTCCTGCAACGTGGTGCTGATGAATGTGGCGTTTGCACTGGGTAAAGATCGATTTGTTGACTACCAGCATCTGTTTGGCTTTGGTCTGAAGACGAATATTGATCTGGCGGGTGAGGCACGGACAGTGACGATGGTGTTCAATAAGAAGACGATCGGACCTACGGATCTTGCCACCAATTCTTTCGGACAGAGTTTTAATGCGACCATGATACAGATGATCACGGGATTCTGCTCTCTCATCAACGGCGGATACTATTATGAGCCCCATGTTGTGGATAAGATCACGACAGCGGACGGCGCCACGCGGGAGAATGTGCAGCCGAGGGTGCTGAAACAGACGGTTTCCCAGTCTACCAGCGAGACGATCAAAGAGTTCTGCAATACTGTCGTGACCGGTGAGAAGGGCACGGGTAAGACCGCAAGACCGGCAGGGTATATGATCGGCGGTAAGACAGGGACGGCAGAGACACTGCCCCGTAAGAATAGAGAGTACGTAGTGTCCTTTATGGGTTATGCGCCGGCGGATGATCCGGAGATCGCAATCTATGTGGTGGTGGACAGGCCTAATGTGTTTGCGCAGGATGATGCGAAGTATGCTACGAGGATCGTCAGGAAAATACTGACGGAAGTGCTTCCTTATCTGAATATTTTCATGACGGAGGAACTCAGCGATACGGAGCGGGAGGAGCTGGAGGCTCTGCAGATCCAGATCAGAACACCGGAATCGGCAGATGAAGAAGGACAGCTGGATGAGGAAGGCAATCCCATTGATCCGGACGGCGAGCAGGCCGGGGAAGAAGGAGAAAGCGGCGAAGAAGGAGAAACACCGGAGGCCGCCGCAGCGCGGGAGAGATGGAAAAGCTTCCCGAAGGACCCGGAGACGGGCTATCTGAAAGATCCCGATACCGGACATCTGTATGATCCGGAGACAGGCACACAGGTGTATGGCGGCAGCCTCGTGGATGATGAGGCACAAGAAGATCCGGAGAACGGACCGGAAGGGGAGGAAACCCCACAGGAAGAGCCGGAGACAACAGAATAGAGCAAATTAAGAATAACCTCATAAAAACGGTAATAAATTATATTAATACCTTTTTGTGAGGTTTTCTGTATGATGGATGAGACGCCGTACCAGCATAAGACATATCACAGAAGTAAAACGGTGGTGGTGATGTTTCTCTGCCTGATCGTGTTTGGGATATTGATGGGGAGGCTGGTATATCTGATGGTCTTTCGGTCGGAATATTATACGATGAAGGCAAAGGAACTGCACGAACGCGAGCGGAGCATCAAGGCGGCCAGAGGAAGGATCATAGACGCAGGCGGCAAGGTGCTGGCGGATAATAAGACAGTGTGTACCATATCAGTGATACATAGCCAGATCACCGACGCGGAGACAGTAATTGCCGTGCTGTGCAAGGAACTGGGGCTCTCTGAGGAATATGTCCGTAAAAGGGTGGAAAAGTATTCCTCGATCGAGAAGATCAAGAGCAACGTGGATAAGAGCATAGGCGATGCCATAAGGGCTTACGGCCTCGCAGGGGTCAAGGTGGATGAAGACTATAAACGGTACTATCCGTATGACTCACTGGGGTCAAAAGTCCTGGGGTTTACCGGCGGGGATAATCAGGGAATTATCGGGCTGGAAGTAATCTATGAGGAATATTTGCAGGGAGAAGCGGGAACGATCTTAACGGTGACCGACGCCAAGGGGGTGGAGGTTGCCGAGGCAGGAGAAGAGAGAGTGGAACCGGTGGGCGGTCAGGATCTCTATATCAGCATGGATATGAATATCCAGAGCTACGCGACACAGCTTGCACTGCAGACCATGGAGACGAAGGAGGCCGACAGTGTATCCATTCTCGTCATGAATCCGCAAAACGGCGAGATCTATGCCATGGTCAATGTGCCGGAATTTAATCTAAACGATCCATATACGCTGCCGGATACGGCGGACGGAGACAATATAAGCGAAGAGAAGAAGCAGGAGCTGCTCAATGGCATGTGGCGTAACGGCTGCATCAATGATACTTACGAGCCGGGCTCGACCTTTAAGATCATAACGGCCGCCGCCGGGCTGGAATCGGGAGCGGCTAAGCCCACGGATACTTTCAACTGTCCGGGATTTATCATGGTGGAAGACCGTAAGATCAGATGCCATAAAGTGGGAGGACACGGCGCGGAAGATTTCGTGCAGGGGACGATGAATTCCTGCAACCCCGTATTCATAACTGTCGGAATGCGGATCGGCGTGGAGCGCTACTATTCGTATTTTAAACAGTTCGGTCTGCTGGACAGGACGGGGATCGATCTGCCGGGAGAAGCAGGAACCATCATGCATAATGTAGATAACATCGGTCCTGTGGAGCTTGCCACGATCTCCTTCGGGCAGTCTTTTCAGATCACGCCGATCCAGCTTGCGGTGACGGCCTCTTCCATCATCAACGGCGGCAGGCGGATCACGCCCCATTTCGGTGTGCGGGTGGCGGACAACGACGGAAGCAATTCTCAGGTATTCAGCTATCCTGTCAGGGATCATGTGGTGTCAGAAGAGACATCCGAGACGATGCGCTACATACTGGAGCAGGTGGTAGCGGAGGGAAGCGGCAAAAACGGCGCTGTGGAGGGGTATCGCGTGGGCGGCAAGACAGCAACCAGTCAGACCCTGCCACGAGGAAGCGGCAGATACATTGCT
Organism: uncultured Lachnospiraceae bacterium; assembly: GCA_947178115.1. Classification (GTDB taxonomy): domain Bacteria; phylum Bacillota; class Clostridia; order Lachnospirales; family Lachnospiraceae; genus UBA3282. The sequence continues at coordinate 166 of CAMWXF010000059.1, read as the reverse complement.
TCTTTCTTAGGATTTGCTCCGGCGGATAATCCTCAGGTGTTGGCAGTTGCGATCATTAATAATCCGCAGGGGACATACTACGGCGGACAGATTGCCGCGCCGGTGGTGCGACAGCTTTTTGAAAACATTCTTCCATATTTGGAGAAGATGGACTATAATAAGACAT
>CAMWXF010000058.1 GCA_947178115.1 uncultured Lachnospiraceae bacterium | reverse complement strand
ATTTATTTCTCGTATATACTCTTATAATCTCTTTTTTACTCTTATTTTCTTATTATTTCTCGTTTTCTTCCATTATAAGGGATTTAATTTTTATTTTAGAATTAGTTCATTTTTGCATAACATAAAAAAATGAGCTTCGCGGGATTGCAAGATTCGCTTCGCGAACTCGAAATTTGCCAGGCAGTTTCCTATATAATAAAGAACGGGAGCCGCTTTACACAAATGCAGCTCCCGTATCATGCAATATTAATTACATTTTCAATTTATATAATATCTAAAACCTGTTACTTCTGTACGCCATGCTCTAACCGCTCCCGATAACCGGGCGCATTCTTGATCTCAAACTTGTTATTAAACATCTCGTATTCCGCATCCGGCAGTTTATCCTTGAGTTCTTCCTCCACATTCGTCTTGTGAACGATACCGCATGCCACCGACGGTGCAAGAATCGGATCTTCATAATTCAGACACGCTGCCTGTATACTGTCACAGTACTCCTGCGCCTCCCCGTCATCAGCCATGGGGATCAAGACAATAAACACATCTCCGTCAACCCGGCCGATAATATAATCCGGCTTCGCATGCTGTTTCAGGATATCTGCGATCGTTCTAATAAGCCGGTCACTCTCCTCATCGCCGAAATGGTCATTGGCGAATTTCCAATCGTTAATATTGACATTGATCACCGCCACGGGAACCACCTCCGCGCGATCAATAATCTGCATCCGCTCCTCGAAATAGAGCTTGTGGTATACTCCCGTCAGCACATCCTCTTTCTCGCCCTTGGCAGTCTGTACATGCTGCACGCCTACTTTATCTTCCAGCTCATCCATATAAATAGAAGATTCCGTATGTAGATAAGCCTCTTCTCCCCATTCGGAAAGTATATTGGCAAAGCCATCCAGCAAATGCTCCACCGATTGTCTTCGCTCTTCCGGCACCTGATCCGTCTCTGCGTACAGATGCGCAATCGTCCTGCCGTACACTCTTACCTTACGCCCGGGATTGCCAACCACATCCGGCGTAAATCCGGCAAATCCGCCTACCGACACCACCTTCTCACCATGCCGCTCCGTAATCAGAAGCGCCGCTCCCGTAGCCATGCAGAGCGCCTTACAGTATTCCGTCAGCACATCCAGCGTGTATAAATTGTCCAGTGCATAATTTCTGATATTCTCCTTGATCCGCTTCTCAAAAGGAATTGCCTTATAATCCATATCCGGTATTCTCTCCTGTCCCCTTTTCTCTACTATTTAAATATATCGAGAGTATAACTCAGTATAACTTTTTTACAGGTCTTTGTCCAGTATAACGCCGACAGTTATAAATCCGGTTAATCTCGAACTGTTATACTGTGCTGTTCTGCTTCATCAGAAGTTCAAAAAATTCTTCCTTCGGCATAGGCTTCGCATAATAATATCCCTGTACCTGATCACATCCGATGCTCTGCAGCAGATCTACCTGCTCTTTCGTCTCCACACCCTCGGCTAACAATCCCAGACCCAGCTTCTCGGACATGGAAGCCACCTGCTCCAGAATCATTCTGCCCTTTCCTGACAGCATCATATTCTCCATGAATTTCTTATCCAGCTTAATCACGTCAAAGGGAGTCTCCAGAAGGATATTAAGAGAGGAATAACCGCTTCCGAAATCATCCATCAACAGCGTATAGCCCTCCTCTTTCAACTGGAACGCCTTCATACTCACCTGCTGATCATCCACTGTCTCCGTAATCTCTAATTCTAACAGCTTCTTAGGGATTCCGGTATTTCTGATCAAATCAGACAGCACCTTGATGCATTCATCATCACCTAAATGCATCCGTGACACATTAACCGAGATCGGACATGTGGTAATCGATAATTCCTCACATTTCTTGATAAATCGGCATGCCTCTTCCCATATGTAATAATCGACTTTTCTGATAAATCCGTTTTCCTCAATAATCGGAATAAACTGATCCGGAAAGATCATGCCGCGCTCCGGATGTTTCCACCGCACCAGAGCCTCCGCACCGATGATCTCATTCTTTGCAATACTGTACTTAGGCTGGAGATACATCATGAACTGCCTCTCCGTAATCGCCGTCTGCATGTTCTCTTCAATAAACTTCCTGTTATACAGTGACTCCTTAAACTGCTCCTTATAGAATAAAATATTGGTGACTATACTGTTCTTGGCCGCCTTCCTCGCCATCGCGGCACGATCCTCCATCTGCCGCAGCTCCATCTCCTTATCTTCTACTGTATATACACCGTAGGACATCTGAATCTTTACATTCTTAAAGCTGCAGATCGCGGCATCCAGTTTACGTATAAATTCTTCCAGCTCTTCTTCTTTATCATATTCCGTCACTACCATAAATACGTCGCTTCGCAGATTAACAAAAAACTGATCAGCACGACAGATTTCACCAAGCTTGTCCGCTATAAAGTCCAGAATCTCATCACCGAATTTCTCACCGTACAAATCATTTACGATCTTAAATTTACGAATATCAAATTGTATAAATCCCACATTCTTTGTTGCAGAATACACGAGATGGTTGGCATTGCGCCGAAACCTTCTGAGTTTGCCGATGCTTTTAAGCACGCTCTCCATCTCGTTATTTTCCGGTATATCCTGCAGTTCAATACTGTTCGTTGCCATGTCGTTGCAGAATTCTTCCAGCAGTTCATCCAGTATATCGATCGCGACATTAAGGGCTCTGGGACACTTCTTCAGAATCAAACCTTCCTTTCGGATCGCTGCCATACCTTCCGGCTTGGATATATCCTTACCCAGAATATCCCTGCAAAATACATCCCCCTGCATCCGCTCTTCAAACATTTTGGTAAACTCTGCTGTCTTCTTATTGCCGTAGATTTCCCGTTCTTTGTCCTGCGCATCATAAAATCCCATGGCTAGTCCCAGCACCAGCAAACCCGCCGTGATACAACCGCAGGTGCCGCCCTGACGCATACCACCGCCGAAACACGTACTGATCTTAAAAGCAGTCTTTAAATCAAGACCGAGTTCCTCCGCATACGCCCCGAATAACGCCTGTGAGCAGTGGTACTGTTGATGCAATAACTGCTCTGCCTTCTCTTTGTGTGTCATATAATACCCCGTTTCTGCAACCGGCCATGCCGACTATTCTTTGCTCCGCATTTATGATAACCCTGTTTATGCCTATGTAATATACTCCTAACCCCTAGCCATATTCTATCAAATAATGCGACAATTGTGAAGTCAAAAAACCCGTTTCCGTTAGTATATTTCACCTAAAAGAAACGGGTTTTGTCTATGTTAATTATGCATTTACGACATGATCAATTCAATTTCCGACTGCTCCTTTAAGAATTCTTCCGGAATATAATTTCCTTCCATTTCTCTTCCATTTACTATAAGTTTCCTGCATCCTGACTCCGCATGTCCGGGGTTTTTGACTACGATATGCAGATGGTTCCCTCTGAAATCTTTCTCAATTTCAAAAGCTTCCCATTCCTTCGGAATCGAAGGCGATATCCTGAGACCATAAAAATCAGGACGCATGCCCAGTATTCCTTCTACGCACCCTACCATAACCGTAGATGCGGTTCCTGTCAGCCAATGCACATGAGAACGTCCAAAATGCGGACTGGCCTTACCTTCCGTAAACTGCCCGTAACAATACGGCTCCAGCCTGCGTATCTCCGCTCTGTCATTCTGAGCTGCCGGGGCATTTTCCATAAAGTATGTATAAGCACGATCCCCATGCCCCCTAAGCGCCTCTGCAAGAATAATCCAGCCCTGTGACTGTGAAAAAATTCCTGAGTTTTCTTTCGTTCCCGGATTATAGATCACTGCAAGCGCACCGTCGAAAGCATGCTCATGATACGGCGGATCCATTAAGATCGCTCCATATTCCGTATTCAATCTACTGAATACCGTATCCAATGCCGCATCCGCCTGCTCATCCGTGGCCAATCCGCTGATCACTGCCCAACTCTGGGGATTTAACCACATATTTGCTTCAGGATCGGTACGTTTCCCGATAACTTCACCTTTTTCCGTAAATCCCCGAATAAATCTGTCTTCATTCCAACAAAGTTCCTGTATGATCGATCCGAGTTTCTCCTGTTTCTCCTCCAGATAACCAATATAATCCTGATCTTCTTTATATGCAGCAAACTTCTTCATAATTGTCATGGCATAATAAAACTGCAGCGCCACGAAAGAAGATTCCCCGTCCTTGCCAAGCCTCAGGCAGTCATTCCAATCCGCGTACAATCCGGCGGGCATACCATGGATTCCCAAATGATTCATGGAAAAATCAATTGCGCGTTTCAGATGTTCATACACTGTACCTTCATCCTTATTCGCAAAGGGAATAACCTCGTCAATAAAGGAAAGATCGCCTGCTTCGGAAACATATTTGTAAACCGTCGGGAACAACCACAAAGCATCATCCGCCCGGTATGCGGGATGTCCTGTTTCCTGTACATAAGACGGATCATCCGGCGTATCCTCATGCCCTGCGTTATGGGTAAACTTTACAAGCGGCAGACCACCGCCGTTATCCACCTGCGCTGAAAGCATGAAACGAATCTTCTCCACTGCCATTTCCGGCGCAAGATGGATCACACCCTGAATGTCCTGCACCGTATCACGGTATCCGTATCCGTTGCGAAGACCGCAATAGATAAAAGAAGCCGCACGTGACCATATAAATGTCATAAAGCAGTTATAAGCATTCCACGTATTAATCATGGTATCAAATTCCGGACTGGGTGTTTTCACCTGAAAATGAGAGAGCTTCCCATGCCAATAGGCGATCAATTCTTCCAGCTCTTTCCCGCATGTCTCTTCGGGATTCTGATACTGTTCCAGAATACTCTCTGCTTCTGCGTTCACTTTCATACCCAGAACAAACGCTATGCTCTTAGTCTCTCCCGGCGCTAATGAAATCTGAACGGAAAGAGCTCCGCATCCGTTTTCATTATAATTAAGTTCTCCTCCGAGATCTCCCCGAATCACGCCCTCAGGATTGCCATAACCATGATAACGCCCAAGGAACTTTTCTTTATCTCCGCAAAATGAGGAAACTTCAGCTCCTGCCAGTCCAAAAAAGCGTTCAATAACAGTTTTGTTATCTACGTCCTCACCTTCCTCCAAAGTATCCAGATTACCATGGATCATCTGACAAATCCGATTTCCCTTAAAAGCTGTCCTGGTAATAAACTGCGAATACTGTAAATTCACCTGATCATGTTCATAATTATTAACATTGGTAAACTCTGCGTATCCTGTAATCGTCAGACTTCTTGCTTCCTTAGAAAGATTCGTCACTTTCAGATTCCAAACCTCATAGGATCTGTCCAACGGAACATAATATAAAGCCTCTGAATGAATATCACTGTAATCCGCATTCATCCTGGTATATGCCGTTCCGTGGCGGCATTCGCTTTTATAATCTGCAAGATCCTTCCCGACCGGCTGCCACGAGGCAGACCAATAATCCTTACTCTCGTTATCGCGTATATAAATGTAACGTCCGGGCTGGTCAAAATTATTAAAAACATAACGCAGAATCCTGCCATTGGCACCGGATTTCGCAAAGCTGTATCCGCCGGCATTGTTGGAAATAACAGCACCATACTCCGGGGAACCAAGATAGTTCGCCCAGGGTGCCGGCGTATCCGGCCTGTCAATTACATATTCACGTTTCACATCATCAAAATAACCAAACTTCATACTCATTCTCCTTCAAAATATTGGACATTTTAAAACTGATTCCCAAACATAGATCTTTATTTTGTAACGATTCAGAGCCCTGTTCTTCACAACTACGAAGCACCTTCTGAACAGTTATTTTATTTTTCAATCTTTTCCAGATTGATATTATCAATACATACACGGTGTTTCTGGCCGATCTGCGTTCCGTCAACGGCTCCCATGGAAATACTCAGTACGGACATAAAGTCAGTATCTGCTTCCATCTGGAACTCAATTTCATAGGTCTGGTAATCGCTGCCAAGCTCCACAATCGATTCTCCTGAATAGGCCGTCCAGTCATCATCATCCGTTCCGTCTCTTTGAATCGCAAACATGAGCTTTCTGTCAATATCTGACTTTGCATTCAGAGAAAGTCTGTACCACTGTCCATTTTCCAATTCAATATTATTCTGTTTCAGCTGAATCTTCCATGCCTCATCCCCCGTATTGAGGATCGAGAAATCTGCCGCATTGTCTTCGCTCAGGCTGTCCACCACATATTCCACATCGGAAGCGTTGTACGCATAGACCTCATACCCTGCAAATCCCGCATTGAAACTTCCGTTCTTGATCAGGCTGTCCTCTTCCACACGAACATCATCCAGATAGAACACTCCGGGTTCACTAAACGCAAATGCAATGCGTGCATCCTCTTCTGTTAATTTACCGGCAATACTGAATTTCTGACTAAAGCTCTGCTCCTGACCTGTCAGCTCCACTTCAAACTCCTGACCTGCCACTGTTACATTCACATGCTTTCCGCTTTCCCCTTCGGCAAGCAAACTTACTGCATAGTCGCCATCCGGCAATGCGAGGCCCTCCTGGAAGATCACCACCGGATCATCCGCTGTGGTTCCTTCCGGAACCGACACTTTCAGTTTCCTTATGTTATTTTCATTGGTTACCATGACTTCCGCACCGCCTGCAGCCGATGTATCCCAGTATCCCAGACGGTCTGTACCCTCCTGGAAGCTTCCGTTATAGACATAGTTTCCGTCCGCCAGAACAGTCTTTTCTTCACTGCCAAGATCCACTTCTCCCGTCTTAACAACCGATACATTGCTTATATAAATGCCTGCCGTGGAACCAGTCGAACCCATATTAAACTCCAGACGTCCTCTTCCATCATCACTGTTCTTCATTGTAAATTCAAATGTATAGGTCTGCTTCGCCGTTGTCAGCTCCACCGGCGTATCTTCAAAATAACGAATCCAGTCACGGTACGGTGCTGTTACAGCTACTCTCATGATTCTGTTTGCATCTGCGTAAGCGTCGAAACTGATCAGGTATGTGCTGCCCCTCTGCATCGGAATATTCGGCTGGACAAGCTGCACACTGTACTCCTCAGTTCCTTGTGACGAGGAATCAATGAAGATCTCATTGTCCTGAATCTGGGCAGTTGCCGCTCCGCCGGAAAACTTAAGGAATATCCAGTCCGACTCATCCGTTAAATCCTCCGCGTCAGCGAAATCTCCGTTATTGATATAATTCCCGTTCTCATCCGGTTCCCGTATAATAACCTCTTCTACCGGCTTTTCCACATTCTCGTCATAGCTGTCCTTCTGATATGCCCTCACATAATCAATTCTGTATTCCGCATTCGCAATGTCTGTGGTTGAATTAGGATATCCAACCCAGCTACCGCCGACAGCCAGATTCAGGATGATATAGAACGGCTGGTCAAAAGGCGCCGGATAAGTAATTTCCCCCTGTCCTTCTGTTCTGGAATACCAGTCATTCTCCGTATGGTACAGATTGCCGTCCACATACCAGCTCATCTTACCCGGTTCCCACTCTACACTAAAGACATGGTAATCATCGGAAAATTTACTCCCTTCCAATACATAAGTTCCCTGGCTTTCGCTGTGGGGATTGCCGTAATGGATCGTTCCGTATAAGGTATTCGTTGCCTGTCCCATAATTTCCATAATATCGATCTCACCGCATCTTGGCCACTGCCCATAGAGATTTTCACTCGTAGGCATCATCCAGAATGCCGGCAGAAATCCCTGTCCTTTCGGAACCTTCAGTCTGGCCTCAAACAGTCCGTATTTGAAGTCGTGTTTGTTCTGCGTATTCACCCTTCCTGATGTATAAGACTTCGTTCCGTCTTCATTTACCGTTTCGATTGGTTTAAGTACCAGATCCCCGTCTTCAATATAAATGTTGTCAGTGGAATCCACATATGCCTGCAGTTCCTCGTTCACCCAACCCGGATCATGCAGCTCAACATTCCAGTCTTCCCGATTCAGGGAATCCCCGTCGAACTGTTCCTCCCATATCAGGGTGTAGCCTTCATGACCTGCTTCCGGCACATCCGTTTCCGAGTTCTCCGTTTCCGAATTATCATCTTCCGATATAACATTTTGTGGCTCTTCAGTATTCACATTTTCCCCTCCCTCATTTCTACCGCAGGACACAGTAAACGGGATAATTGCCCCCACCGTAAGAATTGCCATTATACTTTTCCATAAGTTCTTTCTCATATTAACCCCTTTCGTTTCCGTTTCTACGATTATGTCAGAATTATAATCTGAAATCCGCCTTTAATATACAAGATTATATACAAAAATGTCAGATTCATGATAT
>CAMWXF010000057.1 GCA_947178115.1 uncultured Lachnospiraceae bacterium | reverse complement strand
ACAATGGTTCGACGGATGCAACCAGACAATACATGCACGAACTGGCCGCAAAGGATACGCGGATTAAGGTCCTTGTCAATAACAGAAATTACGGTACAAGCGGCAAAGGACGTCACTCCATGTTTCAACATTGCAGCGGTGACGCAATGATTATAATTCCCTGTGATTTTCAGGAACCACCGGAATTGATACCGGAGTTTGTTTCGGCATGGGAAGAGGGATATAAAGTAGTCGGAGGGCAGAAGAGCTCGTCCAAAGAGGGCAAACTGCTCTATGCTTTACGGAATTTGTATTATAATATTATCAATTTTTTCTCTGATGTTCCACAATATGCACACATGTCGGGAATCCTTATGCTTGACAGAGTAGTTATCAATGAGATGTTAAAAATTGACGAGGATATTATACCGAGAAATGCGATAGCCGACATGGGATATGATGTCAAATTGATAAAATATGTGCAGGATAAGCGACGGAGTGGGAAATCAAGTTTTAACGTATGGAGATATCTGTCTGTTGCCATAGGCGGGTTGGTCAATACCTCGACAAAACCGCTGAGAATTATGACGGTCACAGGCTTTTGTATGTCATTTATCAGTTTTGTGATGGCAATTTTTTATTTGATTATGAAGTTTACTATATGGTATCGATTTCCGGCTGGTATAGCACCCATTCTCATAGGTATGCTTTTTTTGGGATCGGTTCAGTTGCTTTTTATGGGGGTGCTGGGGGAATATATTGGGGTTATTCTCAGAAAAGTATCAAAGCAGCCGGATGTCATATTACGGGAAAAAATTAATTTTGATGAGGAAACAGATGGGCAGCAAATCAGGAACAGTGAGTGATATTGGAATATCGACGGAAGGAGCCATATAGCTCAGAGGATGTTATTATGCGCAGATATGTTGAATTTCTGGAAAGAGTGGAGCGGCACAAAGATAAGAAAATTATCATCTGGGGTGCAGGTATAAGTGGCAAACAGATACAAAAGGCGCTGTCTCTGGTGGAAATTAAGGTGGCGTATTTTGTTGACAGCAGACAAATGGAAGGGGTTTTTGCCGCAGATAAATTATTAGAAGAAAACAAGAGCGAGTGTCTTGTTATTGTATCACCACATCATATCCCTTATATTGTAAAAATAGATGAAATATTAGAAAAATGGGGATGGACTTCAAATGTCAATTTTATAAATTATGTGACGGATGATATTATACAGGCAAATCAAGAGATTACCTACTTTGATCCCTTTTTGGGTTTTTCCCAGATTAAGGATATAGAAGGATTCAGCATATATGGGGATGTGAAGGAGGCAGAGCATAAGATAGTAGTCTTAGGAAACTGTACCTCTGTTCTCAGTAAAACAGCGGATATTTGGGTGGACTATTTTACCCAAAATATGGGAGCGGATACTGTTTTGTATAATGGCGCATGCGCAGGCTATTCATCTTCGCAAGAACTGTTAAAGATGATACGTGATGTTTTGGCGCTTACACCAGAGGCGATTATAGTGATGAATGGAGTCATCGATGCGACTGAGGCAAACAGGGAAGCGAATTATCCATATTATACACGATTTGAATGCAATTTGTTAAATGAATATTTTGGTAGCGAAAACAGGGTGGAAGAGTATAATAACATGCAGACAGTGCCTACAAAGGTACTCTACGGGCAGGAGAGTCGTGAGGAAAATTGGAAGCAGTATATTCGGAATGTGCGGATTATGCATGCTATAGCTGATGAATTGAACATTAAGTTTTTTTGCTTTTTCCAACCATCACTTTATTGCAACAGCTATGGCTTGACAGAACAGGAAAAGGAAGTGTTCGAAGAATTTTATATTAATGATGGAGAGAATCGAATATATTCCATGGCGCATCAATTTTACAAAAATGTTTGTAGAGCACTGAGCGAAGAGTCATGGTTTTATCAGATATCTGAAATTTTTAAGGGAATGTGTGAAAGTGCGTATCTGGATGAGATCCATTATACGAACGAAGGACACAGGATGATTGCTGAATATGTTTTAAGGACGATAAATGCAAAAAATTTGTTTGATTGCAAGGGGATAATGTGGTCGGAGGACAGAAGACTTCGATGAGATGCTGAAGATTGATGAGGATGTTGCATCTGGTAATTTAGTGAGGGATATTCACTGTGGAACAGATATGAAGAACACTGCGGGACAAGCAAAACTGGATTATGTATGGAATACTGCAGCGGGATTGATCAATGCCGCAGAGGCAGTCGTTATGTCCATGATCGTTACCCGGATGACGGGACTTGCAGACGCGGGCATGTTGACGATGGCATTTGCGATAGGAAATCTGATGCTGCCTATAGGCAAGTTCGGAGTGCGCAATTATCAGGTGACAGACGTGGAAAATAAGTTTTCTTTTTTCACGTATCTGACAGCACGCTTTGTGACAGCCGCAGCTATGATAATAGCGGTGTGCGGATATCTGGGTTATGCGGCAGCGGGATTAAAGTACGGTTCCGATAAGATTGGAATTATCTTTGCAGTGTGTATGATTTATCTGGTCGAGGCATTGGAAGACGTGATATGGGGATACTATCAGCAGAGAGACAGGTTGTATGCAGGAGCAATGATGTTCTGCTTGAGGTGGATCGGTATCCTGTTGTTCTTTCCGGCAGCATTGTACATTAGCAGGGATTTAAAAGATACATTGCTGTGGTGTCTTCTGGTTTCTACGGTGATATTTCTGATACTTTTGAGATTATCATATCCCCGGCTTTGCAGAGAGGAAGATAGGGTTTCAAGTCTGGTTCGCAAAAAAATTGATTTCGGTCAGATCGGACAGCTCCTGAAGGCAGTTCTGCCACTGTTTGGAATCTCTTTTTTAGCGCTATATGAAAATAATATGCCTAAGTATGCCATTGATGCGTATATGACAGACGAGATACAGGCATGCTACGGGTTTGTAGCCATGCCTGTGTTTGTGATAGGGTTATTGAATAATTTTATCTATCAGCCGACGCTTGTTCCCATGGCGGTTGAGTGGGAGCAGGGGCAGAGCGATAAGTTTAGAAAGCGAATTAGAAGGCAGATCATGATCATCGGCACGCTTGCCATAGTATGTATGGCAGGGGCTTATTTGCTGGGAATTCCTGTGTTGTCAATGCTTTACCATACCGATTTGACCGGATACAAAAGAGAACTTATGATATTGCTTCTGGCGAGCGCTTTTCTGGCGCTATCGGGATATCAAAGCGTGGTCTTGACGATCATGCGCTGCCAAAAGGTGCTTCTGCTGCCGCATGGCATTGTTGCGCTCACGGCGACGGTCAGCCTGCCTGTTGTTGTGTCAAGGTATGGGACAATGGGGGCGGCAATCTGTTATATGGTGTTGATGGTGCTGCTTAGCCTGTTGTACGGGGGTATACTGATCAAAAAACTGAAAGGACATAAGGTATGAAAGTAGTTATTTTGGCGGGAGGAACAAAGAGTACGATCAGCAATGAACAGGAAGGAATTCCCAAGCCGATGGCGGAGATTGGTGGAAAACCGCTTCTCTGGCATATTATGAAAAGTTTTTCCGCTTACGGATATAATGAATTTATTATATGTGGCGGATACCGGGTCAATATGATTAAAGAATATTTTATGGACTATTATATTTACCAGTCCGATATTACGGTTGATCTACAGAATAACAAAGTAGAGATTCACAAGAATCGTACGGAGGACTGGAAAGTGACGGTGGTTGATACCGGTCTGTACTGCGCGACCGGTCAGCGGGTGGCGCAGATTCAGAATTATATTGAGGAGGAAAACTTTATTGTAACGTACGGAGACTGTCTCTCGGATATCGATGTTTCTAAGATGTATGATCAGCATTTGAAACAGGGTAAGATTGCCACTATGGCGCTGGCGCGGCCGACCGGGCGTAACAAATCACTGGAAATAAGTGCGGAAGGATATGTTGTGGGGAGTCAGCACAGTGCAGAGGAGAATCAGGCATGGACAAATGCATGCCTTTTTGTACTGAATAAAAAGATATTTAATATACTTAACGGGCATTATGAACTGGAGAATTTACTGATCAATCATTTAGCGGATGAGAAGCAGATTGCTACTTATAAGCATAAGGGTTTCTGGACACCGGTGGAAACTTATCGTGACAGGGTAAATATGGAGAATCTTTGGAATGCGGGGGTTGCGCCGTGGATCAAGAGTCAATAAAAAAGAATTTTTTTTGTAAGCTTTGCAGCATTTTGAGTATTGCGGTATTGGCGGTATTTCTGTTTTTACTTCGCTATGATCTTCCGCTCTATGGAGACGATATCGGGGCGCTGGTTGCAAATAATCCGGACAGTACCTATATAGACGATCGTGTGGTCGAGGGGGAGTGTACGCTGGATCTGGATTTTTCCCCGAAGGCAAGCTGGAACAGACTGCGCCAGTCATATTTTTCGTGGGACGGCAGAGTGGTAACAAAACTTGTCACGCCATTGGTACGTATGATTTTTGCGCTCCCGGATGGAATGAACTGGGTGATTTTTGCTATTTATATTGCGGGAATGCTGTTTGTAATGTATTTGTTGACGCTTTGGGTGATCTGTGAAAGTATAGCAGCCGGAATGAAGGAGTCTGCCATTGTTTTCCTGACAGGGTTGTTGCTTTTTTGTGTTCCGAGTTATTCCTATGCGTACATGTCTAGGCTGATTATGTATACGTTTACTAATATCTATGTGATATCGGTAATCTTGTATCTTGTGTTCTATATGCTGATACGATGTGTATATGAGAGGTACGCCGCCATACAGGCGGACGACGGAAGGACAGTTCAATCAGATGGTCAGTTATGTGGGACATTAACGCTGATCGGAATTAATTTGTCCGGAGCGCTTGCCGGATTATCGCACGAGGCATATGGGGTTATTTTCGGAGTCGTTCTCTTAACGCAGATGCTTCGTTTTTGGTTTAATAATAATTGGAAGCTTCGTATTCGCAGTATGTTTCTGTATCCCGGATATTTGATTGGCTTCTGCATTTGCTTTTTTGCCCCCGGCAATTTTAACCGCGCTGCGCAGAGTCATGAATCTGCATTGCGGACGGTTCCTCTTTTCACAAGACTTTTTAACAGTATTTATATTCATACGTATGTTGCCTATAAGATATGGATATTCCCCGCGATCGTGCTCCCCGTGCTGGCCGTTGTACTGATTGCACTATTGTATAGGAGGATGCTTGGCTGGAAAGAAGTGTTCATGGCGGTCATCCACAATCTGGAATGGTATCTGGGTTTTGCGATGTCGGCAGTCACATGGGGAATCGTTGCGAGAGTGATGATTTATGGGATGCTTGCGGCAAATGTGCTGTTGATCATTGGTGTGATCAGGACGTTTCGTGAACTATGGCAGCTTGCGGCAGAGCGCATTTCAGCGTCGGGGAAAAAGAATAGGGAAGCAAGGGCAGTATTGGCAGGCATGAGCCTGGTGGCGGTCATGTGTTTGTTTTTTGGATATTCTTCACAGATCTTGGCAGTGCATCGGACTGCGGACGTCTGGCGTGAAAATATTGGGGTTGCAAGGAAGATGGGGATGGAAGAGATAGAGGTTCCTGCCTATCCGGAAGGGCTTGATCATCGGTTTTATGATCTGAATGCTATGAATGATCAGAGACAATATGACAGAATAGCTGCGCGGGTTGTATACGGGACGCATGTTGTACTGAATACAGCTGCTGCGGATGAAAAATAGTTTTATAGTAATATTTGAGGGGATATGCAGGAAAAAGTTAGAGACAGTATGCGCAGGAAGGGTATGAAACAAATATGAAAGTGGTTATCTTAGCCGGCGGCAAGGGCAGCCGCATTAGCGAGGAATCGGTTCTAAAGCCTAAACCGATGGTGGCGATCGGGGAAAAGCCGATACTGTGGCATATTATGAAAATATATTCCGCCTATGGTTATAATGATTTCATTATCTGCTGCGGATACAAAGGGCATATGATTAAGGATTATTTTATCCATTACTATATGTATCAGTCAGATGCCACTTTCGGCCTACAGGACAAATCAAGGGAATATCACAATTCTACGGCTGAACCGTGGAGGGTGACATTGGCGAATACCGGCCTGGAGACTCTGACCGCCGGACGTATTTTGCAGATACGGGATTATATCGGAGAAGATGAGAAGTTTATGCTGACTTACGGGGACGGTGTGGCGGATGTGGATATTCCGGCACTGCTTTCCTTTCATGAGTCGCACGGCAGGATTGCTACGATCACTACTACTCAGCCGGCAGGGCGTTTTGGTGCAATTAAGATAGATGATAACGATATGATCGAGAGCTTTAAGGAAAAAGCGAGGAAAGATCAGTCATGGGTCAATGCAGGTTTTATGGTGCTTAACAGTCAGGTGTTTGATTATCTTGGAGACGGCTCTGAGATGCTGGAGGCATCACCGTTTGAGCGGCTGGCTAAGGATCGACAGATGGCAGCGTACAGACATCCCGGATTCTGGTCGCCGATGGATACGGTGCACGACCGGGCGTATCTGGAAGGGTTGTGGAGCGAAGGCAAGGCACCGTGGAAAATCTGGTAGGGAGGAAAACATGAATCAGAAAACAGAGCAACAGGCAAGGGAAGAAATATTAAATTTGGTGAAAGATTATTGTGACACCTATCACAATGTAAAGAAACCTTTCGAGGAAGGCCAGCGGATTCCCTATGCATCCAGAGTCTACGACAGTGCGGAGATGGTCAATCTGGTGGACAGCGCGCTGGAATTCTGGTTGACGGCGGGGCGATATACGGATGAATTCGAGAAGAAGATGGCAGAGTATCTGGGTGTGAAATTCTGTTCTCTCGTGAATTCCGGTTCATCGGCAAACCTTATCGCTTTTATGGCATTGACTTCGCCGCTTCTGGGGGAGCGGGCAATTAAGCGGGGGGATGAGATTATCACTGTAGCGGCAGGGTTTCCCACAACGGTGGCGCCTATGATTCAGTACGGTGCAGTGCCCGTGTTCGTGGACGTAACTATCCCGCAGTATAATATTGACGTGACGATGTTGGATGAGGCGTTGTCGGAGAAGACCAAAGCGGTCATGATCGCACATACGCTTGGGAATCCGTTTAACTTGAAAGCAGTCAGTGAATTTTGCAGGAAGCATAACCTCTGGCTGGTGGAGGACAACTGTGATGCCCTCGGTTCGGAATATACAATAGACGGGACAACGAAACTGACAGGTACGGTCGGTGATATTGGTACTTCCAGCTTCTATCCGCCGCATCACATGACAATGGGTGAGGGCGGTGCGGTATATACGGATAACCCGTTGCTGCATAAGTGCATCCGTTCTTTCAGGGACTGGGGGCGCGACTGCGTCTGCCCGTCAGGAAGGGATAATCTGTGCGGACACCGGTTCGACAGGCAGTATGGCGAACTGCCGCTTGGATATGACCACAAATATGTGTATTCTCATTTCGGATATAATCTGAAAGCTACAGACATGCAGGCTGCGATCGGCTGTGCGCAGCTTGAGAAATTCCCTTCTTTCGTGGAGAGAAGACGGTATAATTTCGACAGATTAAAAGCGACTCTTCTGGCGGCGGATGAGACAGCGCACATCACGGACAAGCTGATTCTGCCGGAAGCCTGTGAGAGCTCCAATCCAAGCTGGTTTGGTTTTATGGTTACCTGTAAAAATGGTGTAAGCCGTGGCAAGGTCGTACCGTATATGGAGGCTCACGGTATCCAGACCAGAATGCTTTTTGCAGGTAATCTGACGAAGCATCCGTGTTTCGATGAAATGAGAGCAAAAGGTGAGGGGTATCGGATCGTTGGTGAGCTGGCGAACACGGACCGCATTATGGCGGATACGTTCTGGATCGGCGTTTATCCGGGCATGACGGACGAAATGATAGACTATATGGCGAAGACATTGATCAGTGCGGTTATGCAGTAGGTAATGTTTTAGTGACGGAGAATAACTTATGGCAGAATTTGATTTTAAATTAGATTTCTATAAAGGGAAAAAAGTTCTGGTCACGGGACACACCGGATTTAAAGGAACATGGATGTGCATGATGCTGGTGCAGGCGGGGGCACAGGTGACGGGATATGCGCTTAATCCACCTACGGAACCGAGTGTGTTTGCGCTCTGCGGGATCGGAAATAAAATCAATTCCGTGACAGGCGATATCCGTGACCTGGTACATTTGCAGCAGGTATTTGACGAAACGGAGCCGGAGATCGTCATTCATATGGCGGCGCAGCCTATTGTCAGGGAGTCATACCGCGATCCGGTCTACACTTATGAGGTGAACGTCATGGGGACAGTCAACATTCTGGAATGCGTCCGTACGCATCCGAGTGCGCGTTCTTTTGTGAACGTTACGACCGACAAGGTATATCTGAACAGGGAGTGGGAGTGGGGATA
>CAMWXF010000056.1 GCA_947178115.1 uncultured Lachnospiraceae bacterium | reverse complement strand
CATACTAGATACCCACACGCACGACCTTCGGCTGATAGCCATTCTGATTCAGCGCCTCGATAATCTGATTCTTATGCTCCGTGCCATACGCCTCCAGCGTAATTCGAAGCTCTACTGCCGCATTGCGGTTGATGGACACGAACTGGTTGTGCTCTAACTTGATTACATTGCCGCTCTGTTTCGCAATGACATCAGAGACTCTGGACAATTCGCCCGGTTTATCCGGCAGAAGAACAGATACCGTAAAGATCCTGTCACGCAGCACCAAGCCCTGCTGTACTACCGAAGACATCGTTATCACATCCATGTTTCCGCCGCTTAAGATCGAGACGACCTTCTTATTCTTCACATCCAAATGTTTCAGTGCCGCCACCGTAAGCAGTCCGGAGTTCTCCACAATCATCTTGTGGTTCTCCACCATATCAAGAAAAGCCACCACCAGCTCTTCATCCTCCACCGTGATGATGCCATCCAGATTCTTACTTACATACGGGAAAATATTGGTTCCGGGTGTCTTCACGGCCGTACCGTCCGCAATCGTGCTCACCCGGTCAAGGGTCTGCACCTTACCCGCACGGATAGACTCCTGCATACAGTTGGCGCCCGCCGGCTCCACTCCGATCACTTTAATCTTAGGATTCAACAGCTTCGCCAATGCAGACACGCCGGTGGCAAGCCCGCCGCCGCCGATCGGTACCAGGATATAATCTACGAGAGGCTGCTCCTTTATAATTTCCATGGCAATGGTACCCTGCCCGGTCGCCACATCCAGATCGTCAAAAGGATGTACGAATGTATATCCCTTCTCTTCCGCCAGCTTATATGCATATGCACATGCCTCGTCATATACATCGCCCTGCAGGATTACCTCTGCACCATACCCCTTCGTGCGGTTCACCTTGATCAGAGGGGTTGTCGTCGGCATCACAATCACGGCTTTGACCCCATAGCACTTGGCGGCATATGCAACACCCTGCGCATGATTGCCTGCTGAAGCCGTAATCAATCCCTTCTCCCGCTCTTCCTCTGTTAACGTGCTGATCTTATAGTAAGCACCGCGCAACTTATACGCACCCGTCAACTGCATATTCTCCGGCTTCAAATAAACTTTATTATTCGTCTGTGCGCTGAAATAATCACTGTAGATCAGCTTTGTCTCCGAAGCAACTTCTTTGACAACTTCATATGCCTCCTCAAACTTATCTAAAGACAGTTCTTTCATGACTCTATCACCTGTTCCTTTCTCATTTGACGCTTTCCTCCGGTACATCAAAAAGCGCGTCCACGAACTGATCCGCGTCGAACTTCTGCAGATCGTCTATCGTCTCGCCTACACCGATATATTTAACCGGAATCTGCAGCTCAGACTGAATCGCAACCGCGATACCGCCCTTAGCCGTACCATCCATCTTGGTCAGGATGATACCCGTCAGATCCGCCACTTCACTAAACTCTCTGGCCTGCTGCAGTGCATTCTGTCCGGTGGTACCGTCCAACACTACCAGATTTTCCCTATGGGCATTCGGAAATTCCCGGTCAATGATGCGGTTGATCTTCTTTAACTCTTCCATCAAATTCTTCTTGTTATGAAGTCTCCCCGCCGTATCACACAGAAGTACGTCCGCATTCCGCGCTTTCGCCGCATTTACCGCATCATAAATCACGCTGGCAGGATCGGAACCTTCGTTGCCGCCGATCACATCCACTCCCGCACGGTTCGCCCACTCATTAAGCTGTTCTCCTGCTGCCGCGCGAAAAGTATCCGCCGCCGCCAGAAGTACTTTTCTGCCCTGCGCTTTGAGCTTACCGGCCAATTTTCCTACAGTTGTGGTCTTACCCACACCGTTGACACCAATCACTAACACTACCGACTGTTCTTTCTCAAAATCATACGCCGTCTCCCCGACCTGCATTTGTTCTTTAATGTTTTGAATCAGGAACTGTTTACAGTCCACAGGTTCCTTAATATGATTCTCTCTGACCTGATCCCGCAGCTTGTCAAGGATCTCACCGGTTGCTTTCACACCGATATCGCCCATGATCAGGATTTCCTCCAGCTCTTCATAGAACTCTTCGTCAATATTGGAAAATCCGCCGAACACCGAATCAATTCCGTGTACGATATTATCTCTTGTCTTGGTCAGACCTTCTTTTAATCTGCTGAAAAAACCTTTCTTCTCTTCACTCATCAATCATCCAATTCCTTATCAATTAAATTAACGCTTACAAGCGTAGACACGCCTTTCTCCTGCATCGTAATACCGTAGAGGCGGTCAGCCCTTTCCATCGTGCCTCGTCTGTGGGTAATCACGATAAACTGTGTATTCTTAGTCAGTTTATGCAGATACTTGGCAAACCTTCCTACATTACTCTCATCCAGAGCCGCCTCGATCTCGTCCAACAGACAGAAGGGTGACGGTTTCAGATTCTGGATCGCAAAGAGCAGACAGATTGCCGTCAGTGATTTCTCACCTCCGGACATCTGCATCATATTAACCAGCTTTTTCCCCGGCGGCTGTGCGATAATCCGAATGCCCGCTTCCAGTACATCCTCATCCTCTATCAGCTCCAATGTACCCTTACCGCCACCGAACAATTCCTTGAAAACCTTGTCAAATTCTCGATTGATCTCGGCAAACTTCTCATTAAACTGCTTCCGCATGGAAATGTCTAATTCTTCTATGATACCGATCAGCGTCTTCTCTGCTTCTACCAGATCGTCATGCTGCGTCTTTAAGAAAGTATAACGCTCCATCAGATTCTTATAATCTTCAATGGCGTTAACATTGACATCGCCCAGTTTACGGATCGCATCCTTTAGGGTTGTGATCTCTTTTTTCATAGAAGGAAGATCATTCATTGTCTCATCCTTTAAGGATTCCGCATCCGAAAGAGTGATCTCATACTCATCCCACATATAGTTGATCTGGGATTCGATGGATTCCTCCATACGCTCTTTCTGGCTGTTCAGACGATAGACTTCCTTGTCCAGCGCAGTCATACGCTCCGACAGTTCCTCTCTGGATGTAAAAAAGTTTTTCTGTTTTGCGGAAAGTTCTTCTTTTGCTGCAATATCTTCTTTTAATTTCTGCTCCGCATCTGTCTGTGCGGTATAGGAAGAAGCGATCGTCTTCTCAATCTCCAGAATACTCGCCTTCTTGCGTTCTACTTCCTCTTTACCCAGATGTAAACCTTCCTGCACTTCCTTAAGCTCCGCGGTATGTCTGACGATCTCGCCCTCCACACGTTCCAGATTCTGTCGCTGGAACCCTTCGCTCTGGCGCATCTTTTCGACTTCTACATCCCACTCGGCCACTTTGGATGCCTGTTCGGATTCCTCCGTTCGTTTCTCCTCCAGATCTTTCTGGAACTCTGTGATCTGCACTTCCACATTCTTTTCCAGTGTCTCGGAATCTTCCAACTCTCTGGCAATCTCATCCTTACCGACCTGTATTTCCTTGATCTGTAGCTCTATATCCTGCTCTTCCGTCTTTAACTCGCCGAAACCTTCCTCCGTCTCACTCTTCTTATCCCTTGCCTGCATCACATTCATTCTGGCGGTGTTCTGCTCAATGAATTTACGCTGCAGCTGCCCTTTGACATCTTCTAATTCCAGACGCAGCTTATTGCGTCTCCTTTTCGTCTCCTCAATGTCGTTTAAAAGTTTATCGACATCAATCACATACTGTTTCACTTTCTTCTCAAGTTCTTCCATCTCACGGCGTCTGCCCAGAAGATTGGAATTATTCTTATATGCTCCGCCGCTGATGGCTCCGCCGGGCACGAGAAGCTCACCCTCCAGCGTGACCATACGGATGCCATAATCAAACTTTCTGGCAATCTTCACGGCATGATCTACATTGTCTATGACTACGATGCGCCCCAGCATTGCCTTGGCAACGTTCCGGTATTTCTTATCAATCTTCACCAGCTCGTCCGCCATGCCGATGACACCTTCTTCCTTCAATGCCTCGGGATTCTTAAATTCCTGCGGATGCGTGATACTGGTAAGCGGCAGGAAAGTGACACGTCCCGCCTTCGTCTTCTTCAGATAGCCGATCATGCGCTTCGCCGTCTCTTCATCCTCCGTGACAACATTTTGGATATTGCCGCCCAGCGCTGTCTCGATCGCCGTTTCGTACTTGGCATCCACCTGAATGATATCCGCTACGACGCCGATGATTCCCTTTTCCTGTCCCTTTTGTTCCATAACAGCCTTGACACTGCCGCCATAACCTTCATAACGCTCCGTTAAGTTCGCCAGTGCTTCCAGCTTGGATTTTTCCTGATGATACAATACCTGTGTATCGCGCAGTTTTTGATCTCTGCCTGCCAGTTCTTCTCTGATCCCCGCAAGCTGCTCTTCCATGCTCTCCTGTTTGTCATTCAATTCACGGATCACCACGTTGACAGCTTCAAATTCCTCTTCCAGCTTCTTGATATTCTCAGTCTGAGCCGCCTCATCGGACTTGGCGCGCAGGAGTCTGGAATTCAATTCCGCTTTGCGGATATTGATCTGTTCCAGCATGGTATCATAACGTCCCAGCTTGGATTTGATCGTAGCACGATTGTTCAGCGCATCGATAATTGTATTCTTACCGCTTTCAATATTGTTGTTGAGTTCCTCGATCCTTCCCTGGGTTGCCTCTAACAGTTGTCTTGCCTCTGTCCTTGCCGCCTCCAACTGTTCCAGCTTTCCGTCGATCTCCCCTTTATCTGCCAGGATTTTGTCCTTTTCCGCAATACGCTCGTTGATCTGCTCCTGAATACTGGTGATACGGCTCTGCAGATGTTCCTCATTTCCTTCCGCGGAATGTATCTGCTCTTTTAGGACATTGATCTCGCCTTCCAGCTTAGAGCGCATAACGCCCGTATCCGTCAAGGTGGAACGCGCTGCCTCGATGGCCTGATCCAGCGCTTCGATCTGTCCCTCTATCTGCTCGTATTCCTCCTTGATATGTGCATATTTATCACTTGTTTCCTCCAAGTCACCGTTTGCGATCCGTAACTTACCATCCACCTCGGCAAGCTGCTGCCTGACGCGCACATTTTCTAAGAGGAACACGTTTACATCCAGTGTTTTTAGTTCTTCTTTTTTCTTTAAATACACTTTTGCCTTCTCGGACTGCCGCTCTAAAGGACCGATCTGATTCTCCAGCTCAGCAAGAATATCGTTGACGCGAACAAGATTCTGTTTCTCGGCCTCCAGCTTCTTCTGCGCCGCATATTTGCGCCGCTTAAACTTCACGATACCCGCCGCTTCATCAAAGAGCTCTCTGCGCTCCTCCGGCTTACCGCTTAAGATCTTATCAATCTGTCCCTGACCGATAATGGAATATCCCTCTTTACCGATACCCGTATCGTAGAACAGTTCACTGACATCTTTCAGACGGCACACCGCACCGTTGATCATGTACTCGCTCTCGCCGGAGCGGTACAGTCTTCTTGAGACAGTCACCTCGTCATAATCGATCGCAAGCTGATGATCCGAATTATCCAGCGTAATCGCTACGTAAGCATATCCCAAGGGTTTACGCAGTTCCGTACCCGAAAAGATAACGTCCTGCATGCTCGCACCACGAAGCTGTTTGATTCGCTGCTCACCAAGCACCCATCTGACGGCATCCGCCACATTACTCTTACCGGAACCGTTAGGACCCACAATGCCAGTGATACCGTTATGGAACTTGAAATTGATCTTATTGGCAAAGGACTTAAATCCGTGAACCTCTATACTCTTTAAATACATATACTACCCTCATCTATTCTGTACTCTGTCGATATCCGAAGCAAGCAGTGCCTCATAAGCCGCCTTCTGCTCCGCCGCTTTCTTGGAATGTCCCGTTCCGGAACCGACTTTCACATCTCCCACCATCGCTTCCACCACAAAAGTCTTATCATGCTCCGGTCCTTCCTCACGCACCAGTTCATAGTGCAGCGTTCCCCTATTCTCCTTCTGCACTTCCTCCTGCAGAATCGTCTTAGCATCATAGAATAACTGTTTATGTTCCAGATCGGAGAGGATGAATCGATGAATATAAGCTTCCGCTTCCGCCATGCCGTTGTCTAAATAGACGGCTCCGATCACAGCCTCCATGACATCCGATATAATAGAATCTCTTCCCCTGCCGCCGGTTGCTTCCTCTCCTTTACCGAGAAGAATATATTTTTCGAGTCCGATCTGTCTGGCACAAAATGAAAGTGCCGGCTCACAGACAAGCGACGCCCGCCGCTTGGTCATCTGTCCTTCCGTCATATCGGGATTCTCATGATAGATATAATTGCTGCTGACCAGTTCAAGCACCGCATCCCCTAAGAATTCCAACCGCTCATAGTTTCCGTATTTATTGATTTTCTGCTCATTGGAGTAAGAACTGTGCGTAACCGCCTGCTTTAACAATTGCTTATTCCGAAAGGAATATTCTATCTTTTGTTCCAACTCTTTTAATCTGTCTTCTGACATAGGAACCCTCCGCGTTACCGCTTAGCCCAAACCGGCACTAATCGCCCAAATATGCACATAAACGAACTGCAGCCGCTCTACAATATGGACATGGAAAAGCCCCTTCTTAACGGAAAGGGCTTCCTCGATTTCTTTATGACATAGAATTGCGAATCAAAGCAACCGCTTCTCCCACCGTTGCGATCTGCTCTACCTTATCGGCGGGAATCTCTATCTCAAAGGCTTCCTCGATCCCCATAATGATCTGAAATACATCCAAAGAATCCGCCCCTAAATCCTCGGTAAAAGTAGTCTCTTCTGTAATCTCATTGGGATCTACATTTAACACATCCGCTATTACTTCTCTCAGCTTATCAAACTCCATATCGGCAGCCGCCTCCTCTTCTCTCTCGTCTACTTATCCTCTTCGGACACCGCTTCCTCCGTCAGAATCATCTCCCTAATCTTCTCGTTAATCTTCTGTTCCTTAAAGGTGATACACTGTAGAATCGAATTCTTAATCTCTATGGATTTGGAACTCCCGTGAGTCTTAACTACCAGTCCTTTGAGTCCTAATAACGGCGCTCCGCCGTACTGTTCCAAATCGAAGGCTTTCAATGTCTGCTTCAGCGCCGGTTTCACGAGAAGCGCACCGATCTTGCTTCTTAAGCTGGTCATCATACCTGCTTTTACTTTCTCAATAAGTGTTGCACCGACGCCCTCGTAAGTCTTGAGAATCACATTGCCTGTAAAAGCCTCGCATACGACCACATCCGCAGCTCCGGCCGGAATATCTCTTGCCTCCACGCTGCCGATAAAATTAATGTCAGGACAATTCTTCAGAAGCGGAAATGTTTCCTTGACAAGGGCATTGCCTTTCTCTTCCTCCGCGCCGATATTGACAATGCCGACCTTCGGATTCTTCACGCCCATAACATGCTCCATATATACGGAACCCATCTTGGCAAACTGCACCAGATGAGACGGTCTGGCATCCACATTGGCTCCGCAGTCAATCAGCAACGAACAGCCCGTCGCCGTAGGAATAAGCGGTGCAAGAGGCGGTCTTTCCACGCCCTTGATGCGACCCACGATAACCTGTCCGCCTACCAGCGTAGCGCCTGTACTTCCCGCAGATACGAATGCATCGCAGGTGCCGTCCTTCACCAGATTCAAGGCCTTGACGAGAGAGGAATCCTTCTTCTTACGGATCGCCATAACAGGCGGCTCCGCCGTCTCTATGATCTCCGTCGCCGGAACGATCTCTAACTGCTCCTTCTGATATGTATAGCCCGCCAATTCTTTCTCCAGCACGTCCTTAGGACCTGTCAGATAGACTTTGACTTTATTGCTCTCATTAATGGCTTCCACTGCGCCCTTGACGATCTCCACCGGGGCATTGTCGCCGCCCATACCGTCCACCGCTACTTTTACTAATTCGCTCATATTAATAACTGTGCCTTTCTCTCTGTCTAAGGAATATATAGCACGCATATTGCCTGCATGAACCATTCCATGCACCGACGTGCGTAAAGACATCGCATACTAATATATTAATATACTAAATATGCCCATAAAAATCAAGTTTAAAAAACGCCTATACTCCCGAAACAAAAAAGTGCCCTAACACCATGCATCACTGCTAATGTTAAGAGCACTTTAGTACTGCAAGTACGATTATAAAATTCATGTTTATCGATTAGTCAACTGCGATAATCTCTTTCTTGTTGTATGTCCCGCATTTCTTACATACTCTGTGAGGTACCATCAAAGCACCGCATTTGCTACATTTTACCAATGTAGGAGCAGACATCTTCCAGTTTGCTCTTCTCTTATCTCTTCTACCTTTAGAAGATTTGTTCTTAGGACAAATAGACATCGTCACACCTCCTTATTCCCGTTAAAGATATCTTTTATTACCGCCATCCTTGGATCAGGAACAAAGGTATCACAGTCACATGTTCCCGTATTCAGGTCTTGACCGCAC
>CAMWXF010000055.1 GCA_947178115.1 uncultured Lachnospiraceae bacterium | reverse complement strand
GGTCAGAGTGCGGCAGACAGGATTACTGTAGGCGCGTATGCACTGACGGCGGATACGGCACAGAAGGATGCAGACGGCAGGATAACGGGCGGAAATCTGGTACATACATCAGACTGCATTTATAAATCGGCCAATCCGCAGATAGCGGCGGTGTCGGCGGAAGGGCTGATCACGGCCAAAACAGTCGGTGAGACGGATATTTTTGTATATGATATGACAGGCAATGCCGTATACGGCAGTTGTCGCGTTAAGGTAACGGGCACAAATCCGCCGGAAGAGGCGAAAGAATGGACGCTTGAAAAAGCATATAAGCTTTCACCGGTTGAGTCAGCCGTTTCGATACACAGCTATGCAATTGATGAAAAGAGCAATGCTCAGTTAAGAATCAAAGACCAGTTCGGCAAGGAATATACGCCGCAGGAAAATGCGAAGCTGTTTACTTTCACATCAGCGGATTCTTCTGTTTGCATCGTGAACGAGGCGGGAGAGGTAGTGCCGAATCCTGAATATGTGGCGGCTAAGAATAAGACGGTGAAGATAACAGCAGCCCTTAACAAGGATCTTGGTAAGCGCAAAGTTACATTCAAGGTTACCGTACTGGCATCAAAACAGGTAAGTGAAATACAGATGCTTACAACGGAACAGGCAGGCGATACGCAGCAGGGCGCAGACGGATATATACAGGCGCCGGAAGCGGTGAGAGTCAAATTCATAAAGAACGGCACAATGACATTTTCCGCCAAAGCATATGACCGCCTTGGAGAGGAGATGACAGGGACAGCGTTACAATGGAAGGTAACGGATTCCGCGGTAGCCACAGTAAAACAGAATACAGATAAGAAAAGTGTAACAGTTACTTTTAAAAAGGCAGGAAGAACGAATCTCATATGTCAGGCAAAGGATACGTGGAAAAAATCGGTGTCTGTACAGTTGGTTCTCTTAGATACGACGGTTATTTCAACTGAGAAACAGGTTACCCTGAATCTTTGTCAGGAGATGACGGCTGAGAAACAGCGTGTGTCGGGAGATTTCCGGCTTCTCGTACCGGCAGGGGCAGATGTTGACAGCTTACAGATCAAAGAGATTAAAAAGGGCAAAGAGACGCTTGCAGCACAGGACGTGGACCGCTTCTCTATCGTGGATAAGCAAAATGGAAGCTATAGTATTGCGATTGATAACACCGGCGGTTATGCGGATTACATAAAGAATAACACTACATATGAATTTACTATTGGAACAACCGTGAAGGGGCTTGCAGAGATCGGAGAACAGCAGGAAACATTTACTGTCAAAGTGAAGACTGTCTCTAAGAAGCCTAGTGTCAGCGTAGCATCGCCGACGATCGACCGTATTTACACACAGGGCAGGGGTCTACAGGCTCTGCTTGTGATAAAGGCGCCGGATGTAGTAGAGAGTGTGCGCGTGATTACCGGATCAGAAGGACAGATCAATCAGTTTGACGACTATATCTCCGTAAAGAAGGAAGGCGGACAATGGTATGCTGTTCTGGACGCGTCTAAAGCGTACCAGAAGACGAGCATTAAGGGAAAACTTGCGCTTAGGGTAACGGGGTATGAAGAAGTGATCTGCAATGTTACCGTTAAGACGCCGAAGAAGGCGAGAGCAGTAAAGCAGCAGACGATTCCGTCAATCTATATCAATACGGAAAACTCCGATGACGGGGAAAACAATACTGTTGACATCGCCTTATATAACAATACGGATAAGGCAGTTCTTGCGCAAATACAAGTCGTAAGCTGCACTTCGGATAAACTGGATGTGACTGTAGGAGCTGACGGTACATTGAAAGCAGCGGTAAAACAGGGCGTATCTTATGAGAATGGGGAGACGCTGACTGCAAAGCTGCAGGTCAAGGAAGCAGACGACACCGGAAAGGGAGTCTGGGCAGACCCGGTTGATGTGGATGTAAAGGTAAAAGTATATACAACACCGCCAACAGCAACGTTCGCACAGAAGACGCTGACCATAAATAAGCAGGTGCCGAGCGAACGGGCAGCTGTCACCTTAGAGAGTGACCTGCAGGGCGCAACGTTTAAACCGATGGAAGATGGGGATGTCTTTGACCTTACAAATAATAGGTACCTGCATGAGGACGAATGGCAGAGTATAACAATCGATGAGAAAAGTGGCACACTGAAGTTCGGCTTTAAGCCGGGTCGGGCAGAGGAAGTGGCGGTGGGATCCTATCGATACAGAATTTTTAACTACATTGAGGGATATGATTATTTTTATAATGAGATTACAGTGAAAGTAATCGACGTTCAGCCGACTGCAACGGTAAAAATAAGCGGCAAACTGGACCTGGTAAACAGGGAAAATGTAACCCTCACAGGAAAGCTCACCATAAAAAATGCCGTTTCCCGGGTAAAAGACGTCACCATACAAACGGAGGATGAACTTGGAGAACATCCGTACTTTAAGGCGGTATGGAAAGGCGGTAATACTTTCGACATCACACTGACGGAAGAGGGGATGAAAGCAAAGCTTGAACCGAAAAAGTATACACTTCCGGCTGTCATAACTATGGAGGACGGACACGAGATAAAGAAAGAGCTGTCCTTTAAACTGTCGCAAAGCGTACCGAAGATAAAAGCGCCTGCCGCACAGACGATCTATAAATACACAGGACAGCTGACGAAAGACTACAACCTGTCGCAGAGCCTTCCATCAGGCGTCCACATTGCGAAGATACAGGCAGTCAAAGTACCCGAGGGGATGGGCGTTGTTATCCGAAACGGACATGTGCTTGTTACCTTGAGCGATACGGGCATTAAGAAAGGCAGTTATCAGATTACGGCGAATGTTTATTTTGAGGGAGCGCAGGAACTGGTTGGCTATCCGAACGGAAAACCGCAGAGCGTAAAGATAACGGTCAAAGTCGATAACTAAAGAATAAGGGAAATGCCATAGTATGTGAAAGGCTTGAATCTATTGGATTTAGGTCTTTCTCATACACATTTCTATAATGCAGTTTGATAAAAGACCATATGTGATTTATAATGATTACATACGATTTTTGTTATGGAATATTTTCGTGCAAGACTAGCGATGAAGCAGGAAAAAATTACAATACATAACGACTCACGAGAGGGGTAAGAAAATGATGTCAAGAAAGCAAATACTGTCAGGTAAACGAATGTTAGCGGGTATTTTGACAGCGGTGATGGTGGTTTCGTCTGCACAGCTTCCGATGAGCGCTGTCTATGCGGAAGAAATTGCGGCAACTGTGCAGGAGGATGAGAACGGCGGTCCGGAGCAGGAATCCCCTTCCCAGAGCGATGACGCTGCAAACGGAGAAAATCCCGCAGATG
Source organism: uncultured Lachnospiraceae bacterium (assembly GCA_947178115.1). Classification (GTDB taxonomy): domain Bacteria; phylum Bacillota; class Clostridia; order Lachnospirales; family Lachnospiraceae; genus UBA3282. The sequence continues at coordinate 5,395 of CAMWXF010000055.1, read as the reverse complement.
AGGAGACGGGGCTGCCGTCTGACGGAGAGGATAGTTCGGATACGGATGCACAGGAGCCGTCTGACGGAGAGGATAGTTCTGATGCGGATACACAGGAGTCGTCTGACGGGGAAGATAGTTCTGATGCAGATGCACAGGAACCGTCTGATGAGGAGAAACCTGCAGAGAGTGATGAGGCGGCGGGTGAAGATGGGGAAGAAGGGGTCGAAGAGTCTGATACGGGAGAACCGTATGTTATAGGGATTTCGGATAATGATCTTGCAGAACCGGATTTACAGGAAACAATGACAGAGGATGAACTGGAAGGGGTTTATCAGTTTGGAGGCGCGCCGTCGAAGCGGGGGAATCTCTCAGTCTATTCGGAATCTGTATACAGTGGTGAAAGCAGTGAAGCCATAGAATATCTTTATCAGCAGATCTTGGCTCGCACGGAGAGAATTGATATTTCGGCGTACAATATACCGTATGATTCTTCCGGAGTAGCTATATTAAGAAGTCTGGTAAGCGGTGTGCTGAACGAACACTCGGATCTATATTTTGTTGAAAGTAAATATAGATATGGGTCTGATGGATCGATTATCACTGCTATTGTGTTTACATATATTGACACCTATGACGATGCCGCTTTCAAACAAAGTGTTACCACGGCGCTGTCGCGTGTGAACAGTCAGATGAGCGACTTGGAGAAGGCGGTTGCTTTACATGAATATCTTACTGTTAATTGTGAGTATGATTATCAGAATTATCTTAACAATACAATCCTGCCCGATTCATATAATGCATACGGTACGCTGGTGAATCGTACCGCAGTATGTCAGGGATATGCACTTACCTACAAATATCTGTTGAATCAGGTGGGAATCGACTGTTATATGGTCACCAGTAATTCCATGAATCATGCATGGAACATGATCGTATTGGATGGTAAGTATTATCAGGTAGACGTTACATGGGATGATCCTGTATGGGATAAGATCGGCCAATCGGCGCATACCTATATGTTCTGCAGTGATGCAGTTTTTCAGGATGCCAATCATCAACATTATGATTGGTATGTGACAAGCGGCGGCGAGGTGGTTGATTATCAGGCTACTGACACGCGTTATGATAATGCATTCTGGACAAATTGTGATTCGCCATTAGTGCTGGCAGGGAATGACTGCTATTATGTGTCCTCTAAGCGTAGTATTAATAAGACCAATCTATCACAGATTACGAATCAGGGAACGACAGTGGTAAGCAGCATCGGCACATGGCCGGTCTGGGGTGGAAGCAGTTATTGGGGAGGTAGTTATTCCGGTCTTTTCCAGATAGGCGACCGTTTATACTACAACGACAACTCGTCCATCTACAGCATTGCTATGGATGGTACGGATAAGCGCAAAGAGTTTACGGCTGATACAGCTACAGGTTATATATACGGCAGCGCTTACTGCCAGGGCAAGGTGTTGTATGCTTTGCACCGGAGCCCGAATGAGGAGGGGAAAGAAACAGTATTAGCAGCCGATATCACTGTGGAAGGCAGCGATCCTGTTGATGTTCCGGTGCAGCGTATTGAACTGAGCACCTATACACTGAAACTGGCAGAAGGAGAAGAGGCCAATCTGTCTGCAACAGTTTATCCTACATATGCCGCAGATTCTGCCGTAACATGGACAAGTGATGATGAAACAGTAGCAACGGTGGATAAAGGCAGGGTGCGTGCAGTTTCAGTCGGCAGCTGTATCGTTACGGCCACGGCAGGCGGTAAGAAAGCGGAATGTAGTGTGCAGGTAACTGCGAAAGGAGATAATGGCGGGCTTGATCTCGCCAATCTGTCATACGAATACACTACAGTGGATGATGCGACGATCACGTCCGCCGCCGAGGGCAGACCAAAACTTTTGATTTTCTACAGCAATACATGTCTTAATTGCCAGAATACTATTCGGGGAATAAAAAATGAGATCGATCAGTTTGCAGGCATAGATATCTATGCAATGGAGACAAACGGGGGAACGAAAGAGGAAGTTATAGCGTTTCAACAGCAATATGGCTGTGAGGAGATTACTTTTTCCTATGACATTGATAGTACCAACTATTACAGTATGTGGGCATATGCACAGGCGTGCGGAATCGATGACTCGCTTTCATGGCCTTTAATCTGCTATATTGATGCCAACAACCGTTTGCAGTATATAACCTTTTCGCTTATTGCAGCGGATGAGATACTGTCCAATCTAAAAAAATATTGCAATGTTGCAGGCGAGGAGTCTCAGACTTATACGATCACATACATTCTGAACGGCGGTACGAACAGCGACTCTAACCCGTCCACCTACACATCGGAGTCGGACACGATTATTTTAGAAAATGCGACCAGAGACGGCTATCGGTTTGCAGGCTGGTATAAAGATTCGGCATATACATTCAGAGTGACACAGATCGTCAGGGGAAGTAAGGGAAATATGACTCTCTATGCCAAATGGGGATCGATATCATCGACTGATCTGCCGGAGGTCGATATGACTCCCTCACCCGGGAATGTTGTCATGGGATTTTCGGGCGCGTACTACACGGAAACCGCGGATAAGATTTTGAAGCGTTTGAATGCGATCCGGCTGGAGGCATGCAGGGAAGGCGTGTTGAATCCGGTTACAAAACAGCCGTTGACGGAGGCGGATTATGTGCCCCTTGAGTGGTCGTCAGATCTTGAGGCGATTGCAAGACTCCGGGCGGCCGAGGCAACCGTGAATCAGGATCATAGAAGACCAAACGGACAAATGTGCGAAACTGTGAAGACGACTAACGGTGAACAGTTGTGGGCGGAAAATCTGGCTTGGAATTACAGTGGACTGATGGAAGGAATCGAGCAATGGTATAGCGAGAAAAATGATTGGGTAAAGCAGACGACGGGAGCGGTGACCGGGCATTATACAAGTATCATCAGCCCACGTTTTCATCAGGTTGCGGTAGGAGCATTCCGTCTTTCCAGTGGCGGCTGGTATGCCGTGGCACAGGAATTCAGTTATAAAGATTCGTTGGATACACAGAAAGATTCGAGTCATGGCAGTTGTGTGCAATATATGGAGGTGCAGGGAAATAAGGTAACCAAGCTGGCATACGGCGCAGGTAAGACATCTTTTATACGGGAAGGTGATAGCTGCCGGATGCCTGTAAATGTTACGGTACAATATAAGGATTATTACGGAGATGCCAAAAACTTTACAGGACCGTATCAGGCAGGGGGAAGCTGGAACTCTTCCAATGAAAAGGTTGCGGCGGTAGATGACATGGGTAACGTGACAGCTCTGGGGAAGGGAACGGCGCAGATCAGTATATCTGCCGGAACAAAATCTGTCTCCACGCAGATCACGGTTTATGGAAAAGATGAAAGCCCCATCGTAGTGAAATCCCCCAACATTACGACGTATAAAGTCGGACAGAAAATCAATCTCACAGGCGGAACGGTGACTTATCCTTCGGGCAGTCAGACCAAAACCGAGACACTGACAGCCGCTATGATCAGCGGATTTGATTCGACGAAACCGGGGATCTGTGCGGTACAGGTTACCTGCGGCGGCTATACGACCAGCTTTGATACACTGATCGTGGAAGAACCGAAACTGACGGCTAGTGCAGGGCAGAGGCTTAGTGAGGTTGCTTTACCGCAGAATGAATATGGCACTTATACATGGCAGGATGCTGCGGCGGTTATGGAGAAAGCCGGTATTTACACTTTTACGGCAGTATATACGCCGAAGGATGTAACAAAATTCCAGAAGCTGACGGATATACAGGTACAGGTGACGGCACAGGAGACTTTGGGAGCCGACACGGACGTTACTTTTAAAACGAACAGATTTACCTATAGCGGAACGGAACAGGAGCCGAAGGTCGTAGTACGGGCATCGGACACTGTGCTGACAGAGGGACAGGATTATACACTGTCTTACAGCAATAACAGAAATGCCGGTATTGCGACGGTGACCATAGATGGCATAGGGTGTTATCTTGGCAGTATCAGCAGGACTTTTGAGATCAGTCCTGTGCAGCTTGTGATTAAGGCAAAAGATAAGACGATTCTGATCGACCCGGTCACAGGGCAGATTCCGGCAGGTGATGGGTATGAGTATGAAGTGAATGGGTTGCTGGCCGGCGATTCGCTGAATGTTATGCCGCTTTTCTCCTGTGATATTGTAAGCAGTGCGGTGGCAGGACAATATGAGATCGTGCCTTATGGCGCGGATGCAGGAACGAATTATATCATATCCTATGTGAACGGCAGACTGACTGTAGCCAGCGAATATGTTTCCTGCACCGTGAGGTTTGATGTGCAGGGGCATGGAACGGCTCCGGCAGATTATTTCGGTATCAAGGTCGGGCAGACCATCGACAGACCCGATGATCCGGCGGAGAAAGGATACCGTTTCGACGGCTGGTATCAGGACGCAGCATGTGCGAAAGCATGGAATTTTGACACGGATATCGTACAGTCGGATATGACTCTGTATGCGAAGTGGCTCGGCGGAAGTGTGGGCGGTGAATTTACATTTCAGGAGATCGCCGATGTATATTATACCGGTAAAGCATATAAGCCTGTGGTAAGTGTATACGACGGTGATACACTTTTAAAGTCGGGCAGGGACTATCAGATCAAATATTATAATAACATCAATGCCAACAAGGGCGGTGTACGGAAGCAGGGGAACGGTGAAGGCATATACTTTAATGCGGACCTTCCCTATGTGGAAATTATCGGTAAGGGTAATTATACGGATCGGATCAAGGACGGAAACAAGGATACGGTCAAAGTCAATTTTAATATTCTCAGGACTCCGATCGGCGATGGCAGCAGTCAGACGGCTGATGGAATCGTGCTGAAGGTCTCTGATCAGCTGGTGACGGCGAAGAAAGCACAGAAGCCCTTTACATCCATTAAGTATGTCAAAGGAATGAAAAAGGATACTGACTTTAAGGTGAATCTGACGGTGGAAAATGCACGCGATCAGTCAGGCAGGAGTCTGCAGAAGGGCTCAGAACTGGGAGAGGCTGTTCCGGCAGGTTACAGTGGTGAGTTTCTGCTGACCGTAGAGGGTGTAGGCAATTATGAGGGAAGCATTTGCAGGGAAATCCATGTGGCGGATAAGGCGCACCTGATCAAGAATGCAACGATCACGATCGGTAAGAATCTGAAGAATATTACCTTTGCGGGGAAACCGGTACAACTGGAACCTGCGGAGACTGATTCTGCGGATACCTTTAGTGTAAAATACGGAAAAACTTTCCTCAAACCCGGCCGGGATTATACGGTGAGCTATCTGGATAAAAGCAATGAAAGAGTCGGAAAAGCAACGCTTGTCATTACGGGAATGGGAGAGTATGCCGGAAGTAAAACAGCGACTTTTAATATCAA
>CAMWXF010000054.1 GCA_947178115.1 uncultured Lachnospiraceae bacterium | reverse complement strand
CCGGTGAAGGTGTACAGCAGGCGCTCCTTAAGATCATAGAGGGTACGGTGGCAAGTGTTCCTCCGCAGGGCGGCAGGAAACATCCGCATCAGGAGCTGATACAGATCGATACTTCCAATATTCTTTTTATCTGCGGCGGAGCCTTCGATGGGCTGGAGAAGATTGTGGAAGAGCGTTTGGATCGCAATTCCATCGGTTTTAACGCGCAGATCATGGAGAAGAGCAGCAAAGATATCGGGGCGGTACTGAAGGAAGTGGCACCGCAGGATCTGATGAAATTCGGTCTGATTCCTGAATTTATCGGGCGAGTGCCGATTACCGTCACTCTGGAGGGCTTGGATCAGGAGGCATTGATCCGCATATTACGGGAGCCGAAGAACGCATTGATCAAGCAGTATCAGAAACTGTTTGAATTCGATGAGGTCAAGCTGAGTGTGGAAGAGGAGGCGATTGAGGAGATTGCTAAGCTTGCATACGAGCGTAAGACAGGCGCCAGAGGACTTCGTTCCATTATGGAGAGTGTGATGATGGATGTCATGTATGAGATTCCGTCAGATGATAATATAGCGGAGTGCGTGCTGACGAAGGAAGCGGTGGACGGAAAAGAGAAACCGCGCATTACCTATCGCAACAGACTGCTGCAGGCAGAATAGTAATATGAATTTATAACGGGACAGCCGGGAGTTTGCTCATGTATGGCTGTCCCGTTCTGGACTCATAGGACAAGGACTGCAGTCGGAAACCATACTGCGTAACAGCAGGAAAAATATAGGGATAAAAAGATGAGTTTTTTAAACAGAAAAATACAAATTAATAAGGAACAAAATAGTGCGGAAGCAGCCGGGTATGCGGCTATACCTGCGCAGAATACGCTTCCGGCCGTGGCGCTGCGCGGGCTGACGATTCTTCCGGGCATGGTGATACACTTTGACTTAAACAGAGACAAGTCGATCGCCGCGGTAGAACAGGCGATGCTCTCAGATCAGAAGCTGCTGGTAGTGACACAGAAGAATGCAGGCGAGGAAGAGCCGACATTCGAGGATGTCTATAATGTGGGGACCGTTGTGGTCATCAGGCAGGTGACCAAACTGCCGGAACATACGCTGCGTGTGCTGGTGGAAGGAAAGTCGAGAGCGGTATTATATCGGTTTACGAGGGATTATGACTATATTATGGCGGAAATGTCATACGAAAACGATGATATGACAGATGTGTCCGCCGTTGAAGAAGAAGCAATGACCAGAACGGTCAAGGAAACTTTTTCGGCATATTATACATGTTTTCCCAAAGTGGGAAAGGCAGTGGCAGATCAGATTGAGGAGGAGATGCCGCTGGGCAGACTGCTCGACAGCATTACGATCAACATGCCTCTTACGGTAGCGGATAAGCAGAAGATTCTGGAGGCACTGTCGGTCAAGGAGCGTTTCGAGGTACTGACGGGGATTCTGATACGGGAAGTGGAGATCGTTCATATCAGGAATGATCTGTCCAAGAAGATCAGAGGCCGGATTGATAAGAATCAGAGGGATTATATTCTGCGGGAACAGTTACAATATATTAAAGAAGAACTGGGCGAGAATACCGTGGACTCCGATTTAGAACAGTTTGAGAAAACCGTGGAGGAGCTGGAGGCTTCGGAGGAGATCAAAGAGAAGATCCGCAAGGAGATCGCGCGTTATAAGAATGTGGCGGGAAGCCATTCTGAGGCTGCGGTGGAGCGGGCTTATATCGAGACGTTGTTAGAGCTGCCGTGGGATAAGGCATCGAAGGACAGTGAAGATCTGGTGCGAGCCGAGGAGATTCTGAATGCGCAGCACTATGGGCTTAGCAAGGTGAAGGAGCGTATTCTGGAATATCTGGCGGTGCGGGTTCTGACAGGCAAAGGACAAAGTCCGATCATCTGTCTGGTAGGGCCGCCGGGAACGGGTAAGACATCCGTGGCGAAGAGTGTGGCGGAAGCGCTTCAGAAGAAATATGTGCGGATCTGCCTGGGCGGTATCCGCGATGAGGCGGAGATCAGGGGACACCGTAAAACCTATGTGGGAGCCATGCCGGGCAGGATCACGAACGCCGTCAGACAGGCCGGAGTCAAGAATCCGCTGCTGTTGTTAGATGAGATAGATAAGGTGAGCAATGATTACAAGGGCGATCCGGCCTCGGCGCTGTTGGAGGTGCTGGACGGAGAGCAGAACAGCGCGTTTCGCGATCATTATGTGGAGATACCGATGGATTTGTCGGAAGTGCTGTTTATTGCCACGGCCAATGCCGTGGACTCGATTCCGAAGCCGCTTCTGGACCGTATGGAGATTATCGAGGTAAACAGTTATACGGCAAACGAGAAATTCCATATTGCCAGAGAGCACTTGGTGGAGAAACAGCTTAAGAAGAACGGCATCGGGGCGGAAAAACTTAAGTTTACGGATGACGCTTTGCGTGATATGATACGTTTATACACGCGAGAGGCGGGCGTGCGCGGACTGGAGCGCCAGATCGGCAAGGTATGCCGTAAAGTGGCAAAGCATATACTGGAAGAAATGCAGGCTGCGGAGACGCAGACTGACAGAGGGGCGGAAGTCAATATTACATCGGATGATCTGGAGCAGTATCTCGGCAAACCGAAATACATGCAGGACAAGGTTAACGACAAGGATGAGGTTGGCATTGTGCGCGGACTTGCCTGGACCAGCGTAGGAGGGGATACGTTGCAGATAGAAGTCAACATTATGCCGGGCGACGGAGAAATTGACCTAACCGGTCAAATGGGAGACGTGATGAAGGAATCCGCAAGGATTGCCATGAGTTATGTGCGCTCCGTCAGTGAACGGTATCAGGTTTCGGAGGAAATGTATACCGAGAAGGACTTTCATATCCATATTCCGGAAGGCGCCGTGCCCAAGGACGGACCGTCCGCAGGGATCACTTTAGCCACGGCGATACTGTCGGCGGTGACAGGGATTCCCGTGCACGCGGACATAGCGATGACCGGTGAAGTCACTCTGAGGGGCAGGGTGCTTCCGATCGGCGGTTTGAAAGAGAAGATCCTTGCAGCCAAGACAGCGGGGGTCAAAACAGTTCTGGTACCGGAGGAAAACGCCAAGGATATCGCGGAACTGGATCAAGAGATTACGGATGGGCTTAAGATACATATGGTGAGTCATATGGAACAGGTTGCGGAATATGCGCTGGCAGCGTGTGAAGAGAATACTGTAAAGTAAGCATTCTCCATATAGTGTAAGCGCCTGTGGAAATGAGGAGCGTTATGGTTATCAAGAATGTGAATTTGGAGACGGTGTGCGGCATTACGAGTAAACTGCCGGAGAATAAACTGCCGGAGATCGCCTTTGCAGGTAAGAGCAATGTGGGTAAATCCTCACTGATCAACGGACTTATGAATCGTAAGTCTCTGGCGCGCACCAGTTCCCAGCCTGGCAAGACCCAGACCATCAATTATTATAATATTAATGATCAGATGTATTTCGTAGATTTGCCGGGATACGGTTATGCCACTGCGAATGAGCAGGTGAAAGCACAGTGGGGCAAGATGATCGAGGATTATCTGCATCAGTCAAGGCAGATCCGGGCGGTATTTCTGCTGATCGATATCAGACATGCACCGTCGGAGAATGACCGGATCATGTATAACTGGATACTGGACAGAGGCTATAAGCCGATCATTATCGCGACGAAACTGGATAAGATCAAGAGGAGCCAGATTGCAAAACAGGTTAAGCTGATAACTGACACACTTGACGTGGTAGATGACACAACTGTCATACCATATTCGTCTCTGTCAAAACAGGGCAGGGAGGAAATCTATGAATTGCTGGACGGAATATTGTGCGAGGAAGAAGTATGAAGCAATCATTCAGGACATATGTTAAAGTCATATTGAATTTATTGACTGCATTGGTCGCTTTGTTTTTGTGTATTTTTCTGCTGCCGAGGTGCATTCTCTTCTTCATGCCTTTTATCATCGGCTGGATCATTGCACTGATTGCTTCTCCCGTGGTCAGATTTTTTGAGGAGAGGCTGAAAGTAAGGCGTAAGGGCGCTTCGGTGATCGTAATCGTTGCGGTGCTTGCAGGGGTGATCCTGTTAGTTTATGGGATCGGTTCAACTCTGGTGCGCGAGGGCATTAATTTTGTCAATGAACTGCCTGCGATGTGGGAGAGCATCATGGCAGAGTTTTATGAGGTAGGCAGGAATCTGCAGGGTGTGTATGACAGACTGCCGGCAGACATGCAGAATACGCTGGATAATATAGGCACCGAGATGGGAGAATATTTCGGAAGTTTTATGGAAGGTGCCGGAACGCCTACCTTCCAGGCGGTGGGAAACGTAGCGAAGCAGCTGCCGGATATATTTCTGGGTGTGATAATGTGTATCCTGTCGGCATACTTTTTCGTAGCGGATAAGAGCTATATGTCGGATATGGTGAAGAAATACGTTCCGGATTCCGTCAGGTATCGTTGTAATCTGGTCCGCAGGAGTCTGCGCAATGCGGTGGGAGGTTATTTCAAGGCGCAGTTTAAGATCGAGTGCTGGGTGTATGTGCTGCTGGTGATCGGACTTTTGACGCTGCATGTGCGCTATGTATTTCTGGTAGCGCTGGGTATTGCCTTTCTGGATTTCCTGCCGGTGTTCGGGACGGGCACGGTCATGATTCCGTGGGCGGTTATCGAGATACTGAATAAAAATTATAAGATGGCGGTGGGACTGCTCATTATCTGGTGCGTGGGGCAGCTTGTCCGTCAGATGATCCAGCCTAAGATCGTGGGAGATTCCATGGGTATGGATGCGATTCCGACCTTGTTTCTTCTTTTCATAGGATACAAGGTGGCAGGAGTGGTCGGCATGATTTTTGCGGTGCCGATCGGAATTATTGTCGTCAATCTGTATGAGGAGGGTGTATTTGACACCACGAAGCAGAGTATAGAGATTCTGGTGGCGGGATTCAATAAATTTCGCAGGATTCGCCCGGAGGACACGGCGATCGTCGAAGAATATGAGAGAGAAGTGGAGACGACTTACCAGGAGGAAATGCAGTCCGCCGAGGAGCAGGAGCGTGAACTTGCAGATGCCGCGCGGATCAGGCTGGAGGAGCCGGCGATCATTAAGAAGATCATAAATAGGAAAGGTGATCGTACAGATGGAAGTTAAAGAAATAATAACATAAATCATAAGATAACATAGGAAAGAAGGAACGGATATGCAGGTTACGGTTTATAATTGCAGGGCTTTTGATGAGAAAGAACTTTTTACGGAATATGCCAAGGAATTGGGAATAGAGCTTGTGTTGTGCGCGGATGCGCCGACGAAGGATAATGTGTCGTTATGTCAGGGCAGTCGCTGTGTGGACGTGATCACGTCTAAGATCGACGCGGAATTGATGCGGGCTTTTCAGGAGAACGGCGTGGAGTACATTACGACCAGAACTATCGGTTATGATCATATTGATCTGGAAGCGGCGAAGGCGTGCGGGATTAAAGTGGGCAATGCGCCTTACGGTCCTCACGGCGTGGCGGATTATACGGTTATGCTGATTCTCATGTCTATCCGTAAGATGGGAGCGATTCTGGGGAGAACCGCGTTGCAGGATTATACGCTGGCGGGATTAAACGGCAGAGAATTAAAAGATTTGACCGTAGGAGTCATCGGTACGGGCAGGATCGGCGCGACGGTGGTGCAGAGTCTGTCAGGTTTCGGTTGCCGTATTCTGGCGTATGATCTTTATGAAAAAGAAGAAATCAGGCAGTATGCCGAGTATGTGCCGCTTGAGCGGATCTGGAAAGAAGCGGACGTGATCACGCTGCATACGCCGCTTACCGAGGAGAATCATCATCTGATCTGTGCAGATACGATAGCGCAGATGAAGGACGGCGTGGTGATCGTCAACACGGCGAGAGGAGCGCTGATTGATTCCGAAGCTTTTATCGAGGCTATCGAGAATGGCAAGATCGGTGCGGCGGGATTAGATGTTGTAGAAAATGAGTTTGGTTTATACTATTATGACCACAAGTCGGATATATTAAAGAATAGGGAACTTGCTCTTTTAAGAAGTTTTCCGAATGTGACGGTTTCCCATCATATGGCTTTCTATACGAAAAATTATGTAGAGACTGTGGTTAAGGACTCTCTTATGAGCTGTAAGCGGTATATGGAAGGGCAGGAGAATCCGTGGGAGATTAAATTTGATAAGGAGAATGCGTGATGCAAAAAGGAAACCCGTGGAAGGTTTGGATTAAAATCTTTTTTGCTATCTACCTTTTGTTTGTGATCAAAGTCATTATTTTCAAGTATCCGATAGAGCAGCTTCGTGCGATTGCTGATACGTGGCAGAGAAGCGTTATATTGGAAGGACTGGGCACGGCTAATTTTACGCCGTTTAAAACAATTAAAATGTATATTGTATATGCCCATAAACTGAACAGCGTAGAAAATCTGGCGGGCAATATACTGGTTTTTGTGCCGCTGGGGTTTCTGACTCCGTTTGTGTTCGATGAGCTGCGAAGCTTTCCGGCAGTTATGCTGAATGCTTTCGTGTTTGTGCTGGGCATAGAGATGTTCCAGTTATTCAGTGCCTTCGGTGCTTTTGACGTGGACGATATCATGCTGAACTGTCTGGGGGCTGCACTGGGATACGGCTGCTATAAGGCGACGTATCTGCTGTGGTACCGACAGCGCGCAGGGGCATTGGCGAAAGAGATGGAATGCATAGTGGAAAGAGGAGCCAAGGTCAGCGGCATCAATGAGGTAAGATGATGATCATTTTGAAATCTTGATGATTTCTTTAGTGCAGATAGCAAAAAGTAAGAGTATCCTAAAGACGGGAGGGGATAGGTATGGGTAACTTATTGAAGAGACTAAAGACAAATATCGTGATTTCCGCCATACTGTGTGTCGTGCTGGGCATTGTGCTGGTAGTGTGGCCGGATCTGTCCAGGCAGATCGTATGTATCGCGATTGGGGCAGTACTGCTGATCAGTGGCGGCGTGCGGCTGGCGGTGTATTTCACGAACAAAGACGGCAGTATGTATGCACAGATGAGTCTGATCGCGGGCATCGTACTGGCAGTGGTGGGTGTCTGGATTCTGATGAAGCCGGATAAGGTGTTGGCAATCATCCCGATCATTGTCGGTATCGTGATCGTGCTGCACGGAATCAATGATCTGCAGCAGGCGGTATCACTGTGCAAGGATAAGTATGATAAATGGTGGGTGGCGCTGATCTTAGGACTTCTTACGATAGGATTCGGCGTGTTGTTGATCTGCCGGCCTTTTGAGGCGCTGGATACGGTAGTTATGCTGATTGGGCTGTTCCTGATCTATGACGGGCTGTCGGATATTTGGATCGTGTCGAGGATCTACCGGACGGCTAAGGCGCTGAAGCAGGAGGCGGAGGCGCTGGATGTGGTGGCGAAGGAGGTTAAGTGATGGGGAGCGGAAGGGCTGTTCACGTTTATTGTTTGACTAAGACGTCCGCACAGATGGAAGTTAATATCTACGGAGCCGCGCTTTCGCTCCGTAAAAAGCGTAGCGGGCACTAAGTTCGTGGAATACCTCACTAAGTGCCGACCAAAGTTAATTTCGAAGAAATTTACTTTTTTTAAGGGGCTCCTTAAGAAATTAACTTCCATCTGTGCTGGGTATATTGGTTATGCCCGAACGGTAACAGCGGCTTTACGGATTTGGGAGGCTTATAGATTTAAAAAAATAGGGTTGTATATTTTTGAGAGAAGTACTAAAATAGTGGCAGAAAGAATTGGTTTGTTTCAGATGTCAGAAAGAGGGAATACGATATGACGATCGGAGCATTAAGCGCGTATGGTGCTCAGCCTTATGTGTATAATACGAATATGTTAAGTTCGGCCAGCATGAATAAATTGTCTAAGATATCTGACAATGTGCTGGATAAGAAGATTGATTACAGTGAGCTTACTGATGAAAGCAAGAATGTCAATCCGCTTAAGAAGGGACAGACGCTTGATTTTCAGAGTATGCTTGCGATGCAGATGCAGCGTGGACAGAATAATGCGGCAAGGGTTATGAAGCCGATGCAGGAGGCGCAGGCGGCAGAGGATGAGACCGAGCAGGCTCAGTCTTCCGGGGCAGTGGTAGCACAGTTTGATCAGGCAGCAGCAAAGTCGGTAACGACGACCGAGGCGGTAGCGGGTCAGGGCGCAGCCGATATGGCGGATACCGGCAGTAACGTTAGTTACCAGATGCAACAGGCATTGAATGCTTACGGGATGTTTATGACGGCGTAGGCGGGATTAGGATAGCGATAAATCAGAAAAAGAACGGTGCGGGTAGATCAGGAGATATACTTCGCACCGTTTTAATGTGCCGCTTGTCTGTAAAGATTCAGACATATTTCTTCTTTGATACTTTTGCTGCCTGAGACACTGATATTCAGTTTCTTGACAATAAGACGGGTTTGTTGGCAAAATAGTGGAAAGGGAGGAGAAAAATACATGACAAAACCGGAAATGATCATTTTTGACTACGGACATACGCTGCTCTATGAGCCGGGATTCAGTGCGCTGCGGTGTGAGGAAGCGGCCTATCCGTATATTGTGGAAAATCCGCAGAATCTTACGGCAAAGCAGATTTATGAAGAGGTACAGAAACTGTTTAGCCGGTTTAACGAGCAGAGAAACAGCGGCATAGAAATTCACGAATGGCAGTTTATGCGGCTGATCTACGAGTATCTGGGGATTTCATTTAGCATTTCCTATGAGGAACTTGAAGAAATCGAGTGGAATGCCGCATCCGAGGGCGC
>CAMWXF010000053.1 GCA_947178115.1 uncultured Lachnospiraceae bacterium | reverse complement strand
CCGCCTGCAGCCCGTCGTCGAGACCGGCAAGCAGAATATCCGTATTCATATAGAGTGTCTGCTTGTCCTCCTGATAAACAACAATAAAATGGTCGGCTACCATAAGATAATAACCTTTATTCTCTTCCTTTTTATAATATTTACAGATCACCACCCTGTCCTTGGAAAAGGCGGTCAGCTCAATCGTCTCAAACCCCTGCTCTAATTCCGTCAGCGGCGGATTACGGTCGTAAGATTCCAGTTCCTGAAGAAGCCCCTCTCGGTCCAGACCGATATATTTTACCGGCACATTCTCTTCTTTTTCATTCACCGTACCACTCATCAGATCCACTTCCTCGATCAGATAAGTCGTGTCCGCCGTTACCACGGGAACTTCCGCCACCGCCGTCTCTATGATCTGTTCCTGTACATCGCCGATTTCCGGCACTTTCTGTCTGGTCTGTTCACTGCTCTCCCTCATTTGATATCGGTTCGGATAGAAAAAGTGCTCCGCCTTCAGCGCGGCATAGCCTCCCGCCCCGAGCATAATTCCCGATAACATAAGAAAAAGACTGATACGTCTTATAAATTTCATCCTTCCAATTGCCTTTCTTACCGGATTTCCTGTAATCAGTATCAGTCATTTCATAAATTTTATGCAGCATTTTATTATTTTGTTATATTAAAGTATGCCGAGATTCCTGCCCAGCATGATGAAGAAAAAGCCAAGCGGTATTCTGGACAGTTCCGCTTCCCCTATGACCCTTAAGATCATCAAAAACGTCACATAGATAAATAATCCCGCCACTATGCCGATCAACAGCGTCAGCATACCGCCCAACGGTTCCAGTAAAAAACTACTCACCAGCGCGACCACCACACCTGACACACCGGCCGCGGCTGCCGGAAAAACAATTCCTCCCAGCCATTCCTGCCTGTATTTCAAATTTCTGCTGACCAGAAAGAAATTCAGCCCGCCGCACACTGCAAAAGACAGAATCAGCGCGTACACAATACCGTCTGCACCAAGAAGCGCCTTTTGTACCAGAATATATGCTGTAAGAACATGAACTATCAGCGAGATTCCTGCCGTAAAGAGCAATTCCCTTATCATATGAACCCTGTACATAAGTTGTCCGAAGAGGAAGCAGAAACCATACAGTATTATAATGACCGCTCCCTTCTGTACCCATGCGGTCAGCGCATCGCTTTCGCCCTTATACAGACATTCGGCGAACGGTCTCGCCAGTGCCGCCAGATAAATGGCCGTCGGAAAAGCTACGATACACAGTCTGCGCACCGCCTTTCCAATCCGCTCCCGCATGATACGGTAATCGCCCCGGTCATACGCATTACTGATCCTGCCCGCAGCCGTGTAAATGCTCCATACACCTAATGCTGCCCCCACGCTGATCAACACGGCACATTTGCCGTAATAACACCCCCATACTCCTGTCCGTTCCGGTCCCAGCTCACGCTTATTCATGCAATAGTTAAACATACGCTGGTCAATCAACATGTAAAGATTGGAAATAATTGCCGAAACAGCAAACGGAAGACTACTGCGCAATACCATACCCTGCAAGGAATACTGGGTTTCCAGACGCTTACTCCCATCCATTCCCAGCTTACCGCGAAGTGTTCCCGAGTAAACCACATAAACTACCAGCAAATGTATCGTAGTAATGATCTGTGACACCATGACTCCGAGCATAGCACCCAGCGCCCCATATGCATAGCTGTACACACTGTCCTGTCTGAGCGCCGCAACCTTAGTACCGTATATATAGCAAATATCCCCGAAACAAAATGCACAGACCACCATGGAAATACTCTCAATATATTGGGAGTGCGCTGTCAGAACACCAAGTCCGAAGCCGTCAAAATATCCACGGAAAGTACCGATAAACGCAGCGAAAATGAGCACCGGAGCAACCGCCATGACCGCCATACGGGCAAACGACTCCAGCACAAAAATATCTGCTATGATTTTGGACATTAATAATACCAGCAATGCCAGCACAACGCTGATCAGCATATCCATACTGAATGCCGCCCGAAACGCTCGCTTCGCATTCTTATACTGGTCCCGTTTCACCCGATAACGTATGATTCCGGCCATGGTCTTCGTCATACAGTATGAAGTAAAAATCGTAATCAGAAAAAAAATCTCATATGCAGGCGCAAATAATCCGATTCCCGCATCACCGATCACCTTCGACAAAGGAATCCGCATGAGAAGCAATATGATATAGGATATAATGCCCGCATATTGTACCATGGGATTTTTGATTGATCTATTCAGTAATCCGTCCTCAGAATCTCTCTTTCGTAATTTCATAGCAATACCATGCCCTCTTATTTATCTTAGTTTCATACGTTTACTGCACTCTGGAAATCCCCAGATTCATAAGGACCGCCTCCTGCTTCTCCTCCATGACAGCAGCCTCCCGCTCTTCCATATGATCATATCCACACAGATGAAACATACTGTGTGCCGTCAGAAAAGCAAACTCGCGCAAAACACTGTGCCCGTATTCCTGTGCCTGCGACAGTACACGATCCGCGCATAAAATAATATCCCCCAGAATCAGCTCACCGCTGTCCGGATCAAAATAATCAGCCGACATATGCTCAACTTGTGAAAAATCCCCTTCATTGTCAAAAGAAATATTCGGAAAAGACAGTACATCTGTCTCGCGATCCATATCCCTGTAGTTTTTGTTATATTCGCGTATCCCCGCATTATCTGTAATCAGAAGATTGACCGTCGTCTCATACGGACAGTTTTCCATCTGCGTGACCGCTTCCATAATCTTATTCAGAATATCCTGCACATCGAAGGGAAAATCGACCTTAGTCTCATTCTCAACGTAAGAAGTCATAATATAATTTCTCCTCAATAAATATCTTCTTCATCTCTCGAATCTGTGACAATGATATTTCATTCCACCACAGCTCGTCCGTTTCCAATTTTTTCTGGAACACAGTTTCAATTAACTGCGCATAATCCAACTGTGCCATAGGATCTTTTTCAAACAGATACAGAATCGAAGATACTATGCAGTCTGCAAACAATACGACAATCGTTTCCTTGGACACTACTTTTTCCGATTCGTCCACGTACTCCTTTAAAATTTTCTTGGTATTGGAAGGGAAATGATACTCATTACAGATCGAAGACACATTCTCCCACGTATTCTCACCCCTAAGCTTGCCGATCCTATGATAATATGCACATGCCTTCGCCGCCGCATCGTCCAGCTCCAGACGCCTGGCAATACGGTCGCTCAAATATGCCGTGTGTACCGCATGATAATACTCTTCCTTGGACATCTCCTTAAGCTGTACCAGAAGAGGAAATTCCGGATCGTTGATTTCCATATACTTCTCCCGATTCCTGTGAATCACCGCAGTGCTGAACATCTTAAGACTGATCAGCAGCAGAATACAGCACACGCCCAGATTGATGACCGGAATCAAAAATTGTGCCGCTGACAGCTTCATCGGAGTAAATAATATCTCGTTGGCAGTCAGACACAGCGTTAATATAGCCAGCGATATAAACAGCGGCAGCATAACACGAAAATCATCATCCAGAGTACTGAAAACCAGACATCCCGCCACACCGCTGATAAAATATAGCCAGAAAATCGCAAAATCCCCTCCGGCAAAATGAACCGACAGAAGAAGGCATACACTTCCCGCCATCAAACCCGTCGCAGTATCGCTGAAGACTCCGAGCAGCACGAAGATCACAAGAAAAGGCCAGCCTGTCACCGGCAAATAGGGAAGGAAAACCGCCGCCAGCAGACCGCCCAGATACATAAGGGAAAACCTGCCGTATTTTCCTTCATTGCGATATATGAAGCGCTGATTGATCTCCTCCATTGCAAAAGAAAATATTACCATACCGGTACCGGTCATAACCATAACCGTATTGCGCAGCATCTCTTCCATCTCGCCTTTATGCAGTATCGTTCCTGCCAGCGCAATCATGCCTGCCAGTATAAACATTAATCCAAACACCGCTATTCTCTTTAAAGTCTGTCTCTTATTTTTTTCCACGTTCGTAATTCCTGTTTCTCTGTTTTAGTTCTGTACGCTTCTTCTCTTTAGATTCATAGTCATCATATGCCCTGACAATCTTCTGCACCAGCGGATGCCGTACAACATCCTTACTTGTCAGTCTGCAAAAGGCAATATCGTCGATCTTAGCTAATACCTTCATGGCAATGTCCAGACCCGATTTCACATCCGGCGCCAGATCCTTCTGGGAAGCATCCCCCGTTATGATCACCTTAGAGCCGAAACCGATACGGGTCAGAAACATCTTCATCTGTGCCGGCGTCGTATTCTGTGCCTCATCCAGAATAATATAGGCGTTATCCAGTGTACGTCCTCTCATATAGGCAAGAGGCGCCACTTCGATCAATCCTTTCTCCATATTCTTGGCGAAACTCTCCGCTCCCATAATCTGATATAAAGCATCATAGAGCGGTCTGAGATACGGATCCACTTTACTCTGCAGATCTCCGGGCAGAAAGCCGAGCTTTTCCCCTGCCTCGATCGCCGGTCTTGTGAGAATGATCCTGCTCACCTCGTTATTTTTAAAAGCCGTAACCGCCATCGCCATGGCCAGATATGTCTTACCGGTTCCGGCAGGCCCGATACCAAACACGATCATGCGATCCCTGATGGCATCCACATATTGTTTCTGTCCCAAAGTCTTTGGTTTAATCGGCTTGCCGTTTATTGTATGACAGATACAGTCGCTGTCTATCTCAAGCAGCACATCCTTGTCACTCTCGCCTTCCATCTCAATGGCATAATTCACATTCTGTTCTTCCAACACATTACCTCTCTCTGACAGGGCAAGAAGTTCTCTCACCACGTGAGAAGCTTTCATGACCGCTTCACGGTCACCGCTTATCTTAACGGCACCGTCCCTGTCTACAATGACCACATCCAGATCGTCTTCTATTTTCCGGATATAGGCATCACGCTCGCCGAATAAATTCCGCATATGCTCCACGGACGCATCTATACTGACTGTAAATTCTCCCATCTATCTGTCTTCTGCCTCTCTATCCGTTACCGTTTGCTCTAAATCCCTACTCTGCCGTCTCTTCCTGCACAGAATCTTCCCCAACACCTATCGGTTCCGTGCTCGTTGGCACAAGTTCCGCCGCTGATTCCTCCAACTGCATATTGGCATTCAATACCCAATTTTTATCATTCTTTTTTATTGTAACATTTTTTGTGATAATTTGTACCCCTTTTTCGTTTAAAGTTTCCTTAATTTTATACCACTCATCCTGCATCATCGAATTCATTTCTTCTTCCGTGTGCTTCTGGCGTATCATTTCATATTCCTGAACTGTTTTTTTTCCGTAAAAAACGGGCAGATAGAGATGATCCAACAGTTTCACCTGTTTCTTCTCGCCGCTGACATCATATTCCGCATACGGGATCTTTCCCAGTCTGAGATTGAGCTCCCTGTCATTGACTCCGAGCATGAACATTGTTTTCTGTTTACCGGAATACATCTTCTCTTCATATAGAATGTCCTTTTTAACGGAAACCGATTCCGTATAACGGAGTTTGATATCGGCATCCGACTCCACATATTGATATTTTCTGACCGTAGTGTCCTCATTGTATACCGGTACGGCTCCGCTGACCAGCACATCCCCCTTTTCTACCGTATCGCCCAATGCTACCTGCGGCACACCGCTCCTTGTGATGATATACGATATCGTCCCGGACTTCGTGGCGATCAGATCTCGACCTTCCGTCCCGGCTTCGCTTCCTGTTTTATCAGGTTGACTCATTTGGTCATAGTTTGGCATTTCATTTTCCTTGATATAGATCAGCAGCGTAGTGCCTTTTACCTGTACAGATGTCCAGGTGATCACATCATAGTCTTCCCGCAGTGACTTCTCCAGCTCCTCAATCTGAAGCCGGCTTTTTTTCATGGTGACACGGACATCCTTCTCTTCCAGATAATCAAGCAGCACATCGTCTGTCAGCACATAGTTGCCTTCGAATCTGATATTCCAAATATAGCCCGATGTCAGCATCCAGAAGAGCATACAGCATAGGAAACCCACAACGAATATTTTACGCCGTCCCATTTTGGACATAAAAAAAGGCAGTCCGTACCTTTTCAGAACGGATGCCTTCGTTCCGGTCTTCTTAAGAAGCGGCTTTAATGCAAAAAACCCCTGCACGCTGATATTCATCGTATCATAGTCGCCGTGATCCTCAATATCCCACACCAGAATATTGTGATTTCCACACAGATTGAGCAGTCTTTCCGTGGAGTACCCCCACACTTTGATCGTTACATAACCTCTGATATATTGCACCCAGTGAAGCATCCTACCCTCTCCATCAAACATATCGGACAGCATCGATACTGCCGCTTATTTTCATGTCTTCATTGGTATAATAATCAATTGACAGTCTCCGTCCCTCAAAGCATATCTTACAATTCTTACCTTGCAGTACGATAGACTCCGTGGTATACTCCAGAATCCCCTTATAATTCTCTATAAAAGCTTCCTGTTTTCCCGTGATCGTCACAATCGCCGCTCCCAACATCGTATCTTTCGGAAGACGTAAGGATTCCACGATCAGTTCTTTGGAATTTGACAGAGCTTGTATTGGCATTTTTTTATGATTTCTCTTCATAGTTCACTATATGTTCCGAAGAAGAAATTCATGACTGGATTCATGTCTTTATTCCCGCACAATGCCCTTAATTAACTCTGTTCTCTGTACGGACTGTTTTGTAAAATGATACGCCTTTAAAAACCTTTCTCGTGCCGCCGCCAGCTTATCCGGGTCGTTGGCATAGATCGTTGCTAAAGATTCACCTGCTTTCACCTGATCACCGACTTTCTTATGCAGGATTAATCCCACCGATAAGTCGATCTCACTGTCCTTCGTCTCGCGCCCACCGCCGAGAATCAGAGAACAAATGCCGATTTCATCACAGTCGATCTTACTCACATACCCCTCCTGCGGTGTCATAATCTCTTCCACCACAGCTGCTTTCGGCAGGAGTGATGTATCATATACCGCCCGAGAATCACCGCCCTGTGCCTGCACAAAATCTGCCAGCTTCTTCAAAGCGCTTCCGTCCGCAATCACATGCTCTAACTTCTCTCTTGCCTCCTCCTCGTCGTCGGCTGCACCTCCTGCAACCAACATATAAGCTCCCAGCGTCATGCATAACCGCATAAAATCCTCCGGTCCTTCTCCCCGCAAAGTGGCGATGGCCTCCTCCACTTCCAACGCATTTCCCACTGCCCGCCCAAGCGGCTGGTCCATATCCGATACAACAGCGATGGTCTTTCTGCCGGCCATATTGCCGAGCGTAACCATCTCCCGTGCCAGTGCGAAGGAATCTTCCTCCTTTTTCATAAAAGCGCCGCTTCCTGTCTTCACATCCAACACTATGGCATCCGCGCCGGAAGCAAGCTTCTTGCTCATAATGGAGCTGGCAATCAATGACATATTATCCACCGTGGCAGTCACATCCCGCAAAGCATATAATTTCTTATCTGCCGGCGCGATATCCGCTGTCTGTCCCATGATGGACACACCGATCTCATTGACCTGTCTGATGAAATGCGCTTCTGTGATCCCCGTAGTAAATCCGGCAAAGCTCTCCAGCTTATCAATAGTACCTCCGGTATGTCCCAGCCCTCTGCCGCTCATCTTAGCAATCTTAACACCACAAGCGGCAACCATCGGCGTAAGCGCAATGGATGTCTTATCTCCCACGCCGCCGGTGGAATGTTTATCCACCTTAACGCCTTCAACAGCGCTTAAGTTCATCATGTCTCCGCTGTGAGCCATTGCCATGGTGAGCGCAACTGTCTCCTGGGCACTCATTCCCTGAAAATAGACTGCCATCATCATGGCGGACATCTGATAGTCCGGTATATGATCCGCCGTGTATTCTTTGATCATATACTCTATTTCTTCGGTGCTTAATACGTCTCCGTTACGTTTCTTCATGATCAAATCATACATTCTCATAATAAACGACCCCCATTATTTATGATACGGCTCTCCGTTTATAATGCGGTAAGCGCGATAAATCTGCTCTAACAAAATGACCCGCATCAACTGATGGGGAAAAGTCATTTTAGAAAAGCTGACCGCAAGGTCAGCCCTCTTACACACATCTTCATGCAGTCCCAGAGAACCGCCTATAATAAACTGAATATGGCTGATTCCTCCCGTCGCAAGCTTCTCTATCTCACCTGCAAAACCTACGGAATCATACATCCTGCCTTGGATTTCCAGAGTCACAACGTGAGCTTCCTCCCTGATATATCGCAGGATACGCGCCGCCTCTTTCTTCTTAACCGCTTCTTCCGACGCAGTTCCCGCCCCATCCGGAGTCTTCTCATCTTCCACCTGAATGATTTCCAGCTTACAGTAACGACTAAGCCGTTTCTCGTACTCTGCTATGGCATCACGATAAAATTTTTCTTTGATCTTACCGACCGTGATCACAGTTATCTTCATTGATTCTCGAACAACTCCTGATAATACTCGTCCACAAAATGTTCCAAAAGCGCCTCATCGAGATTCATAAATTTATCATTAATAATCGACTTCATCTTATCCGTCCGTCTGAAATACTTCTGCTCATCCGGAATGTTCTCCCCTGCTTCCGCAATAAACACCCCGTCATCAATCTGCTGCGCACTCAGGTGTTCTTCACACCACTTGGTCATCTCCGATAACAGGGAGTCTTCTGATTTCGCCTTGATAAACAGAATCTTGGAATTACGCATGGACACAGCTCCGAACACGATAAAGAGCACAAACAGGGCACCCATAACACCGCATACGAGATATTTT
>CAMWXF010000052.1 GCA_947178115.1 uncultured Lachnospiraceae bacterium | reverse complement strand
AGTTTGGACACTAAAGTATCTGAGACTGATTCTGTCACAGTTCAATCCCCGTACATAACCAAAGCTGCTCCCGCCACAAAACCAACGATATATAAAAAAATAGAGAAATATAGAAAGATTTTATTCCTGCTCTATCTGCTCTGTGGTATTCTGTTCTATATCAGAAGCGAGCTTGTGGAATCCACCGATGAGGTATATGAAGAGATAACCGCGGAGGAGACAAACTTCTATGAGATGACTGAAGAAGAGATCGCTCTCATCCAGGACCACTATTGGGAGAAGGAAATCAAGGAGAAAATCGCCGCCGGGCAGTTGACCGGCTCCCAAGCAGAACTCCTTGAAAATCTCAGGATCGGCTATAGCTATATCGAAAGAAAATACCCCGATGGACAATTTCAAATTGAAAAAATGTACCAAAAGTATGACGATTCTTATTATATCCGCGACAGCCAAACTACGGTTATACCCGATATATTTTATTATACCTTAAGTATCGTGCCTGTGCAGCCGAATGGCAGAGTGTACCGAATGGAATTTTCCACTAGCCCTAATTCGGTTGTAGAAGATAATCTCTATGCCTATATGCAAGAAGATTCATACTTTCAATACATGGAAAACCAGCTTGCCGGAGAAATCCCGGGATTGGTCAAATTTGACACCGACGAATGGTACGACTGGTATATGACAGAATATGAAGATCCCGCTGATCTGACAGTATCATCTGTTCTGCACGGAGAATATATCGCAGGCCCGAGGTTTGTAGATGTCTATATAGCTGCTAATGGGAAAACAGCCGATGAGTGCAAGCAGCAAAAGAAAGCCTTAAGCGAAATTTTTCGTTGCATAGAGCTCCCCGTCGAGTGTTACACGGTGTATTACTATGAGCTGACCGTACAGGAGATTTCAATGGGCGATCTCAACCCCGGAAGTGCCATAACTGCCTTTTCTATCTATCCATAGAAACCTCCCTGAGGATTCCCCGTAACGGTCTATACCATGGGAAATCCTCTCCTGTGCCTTATTATTCCGACAACCTCACAACCTCACCATTCTTCAACTCTTTCGTGGAAGAAGAGATAACCATGCTGTCATCGTCAAGTGCGCCTTCCACCGCAACCCAGCTTTCATTCTCATCCAGAACTCTCACATTGATCTGCTCCGCATAATATTCTTTGCCGAGAATACCATCCCGCTCTTTGACCACATATACATAATTTCTGACACCCTCTTTATACACAGCCGCCGGCGTGACACAACAGGAATGCTTCTCTCCTGACTCCGCACGGCTCATCGTGCCCGACATTCCCGGTATTCCGGTTCCTTCCGGGAGATTAACATAGACCTCATAACTTCCGGGCATGGTGCTGCTCTCAGACAGATAATCTATGGTTGCCTCCTTATCCCTGCTGCTTCCGTCCAGTTTAAGGGACACCTCATCATTCAGTGACACATACTTCTTCTGATCCTGTGTGATAATTGTCTTAAACTGACAGGGAACAGAATCATCCGAAAGCAACATGGCAGCCGAATCAGACGTCCTGCCGCCTGCACTGATAAAGATGTCCGTCACCAATCCGCCACGCTCCGCCTTGATCTGCCCCTCTGCATCCTTAACCGCCTGAAAGCGTGCCAGATCCTCTTTCATGTCCTCAAGTTCAAGACGGCTTACCGTCAACGTGGAATCCGCATTCTCCGGAGCGGTGATATCCTCCACCCTGCGGCTTGCCTCTTTCATGCTGGTATCTCTCTGCCATCTGGCATCGGCTTCCGCATAGGCCGCCGCCTGCAAAGCGTCTTTCAAGGCCTCATCATCTCCGCCTTCATGATTCTCTAAATTTTTTTCGGCCTTATTAAGTTCTTCCAATTCCCTTCCTACCAGCGTATTTTCGCGCCGCGCCGTAGCGTCATAGTCCTCTCTGGCACGCTGCTCTTCCAACTCTCTTTTCTGCCTTGCCAGCTCCTCATTCTGCGCCAGTGTGTTGATCTGTGTCTGCAATTTGGATACTGCCGTCTGCTTTTCATCTATGATATCCGTCAGGTCATCCATATCTATGGTAAAAAGCACGTCACCCTCTTCTACCCGATCACCCACCTGTACCGCCAGCTTATCAATCCGCAGACCTCCCAGTGCAGTCACCGAATTCTTATCTCCGGCCACAACAATGCCATCCACATTCACTGTATGCTCCACATATTTCTTTTCAATCGATTCCGTGGAAACGATCGGAAGCTCCGACGCATATATACTTTTTGATACGACCGTACAGAGCCACATAAGCCCAAGAAACACAAAGAAACCTACTATGATCTTCTTTTTCCTGTTACCTTCCAACGTTCTCTCCTCCTATTCCTTTAATCCAGAAAAAATAATTCCCTGCTCCAGATAATCCTGTCCCCAGATGAACACAAACACTGCCGGAATCAGTGTGATGATTGATGTCGTAAAAGCATACCCCGCCTGCGCCCATGTGATTTCAGGCAGATACAGCGACAATGGCCATAGCGACTTATCCTCCAAAAACGCCATAGGCTGTTCCATCATGTTCCAATATTCCAGAAACCCTAACACCATGGCAGACAAAAGTCCACTTTTGCCCAGCGGAAGCCCAATCGTACAGAAAATTCTTAACTCACCCGCCCCGTCGATCCGCGCCGCCTCCAGAAGCTGCATGGGAATACAGCGAAACCCTCCGTAAGTGAGAAACACCGGAAACGTAGAAAAAACTGCCGGAAGGATCACTGCCTGCTGCGTATTAAGCATTCCCAGTTTATTCAATACAAGATAACTGGAAAGCATAGTAACCTGAAAAGGCAGAAGCATCAACACCACATAGAGCACAAAAAGCGCCCTGCTTCCTTTCACTTTATACATGGCAAAAGCCCATGCCGCCGGAACTCCCACAAGCAGCTGTCCCGCCAATATGCATCCCACCATCTTAATGGAATTCCAAAACAGGACGAAAAACTGCGGCGTCATAAAAAGTAATTTGCCGTAATTTCCAAAGGTCGGATAGTCCGGCACAATCTTCCAGCTGATATAATCCAGCGCATCGGAAAATACCGGTGAAAGATGCTGCCGCAGCTCCCCATTGCTCATCACCGATCCCGTCACCAGCATAATAATCGGCAGACACACGAATACCGCCGGAAGCAAAAGAAGAAACGTTATCAATTCCCTCTTTATATCTTTTATTTTTCTACTCATGATTTTTTATCCTCCCGATCTTGAAGATTCAGAAAATATTACCGGAATCTTTTTACTAAAACAGCACTTCTTTTTATTCCGCTATATAAATCGCCAGCTTCTTCTCAATCTCACTTACCGCTTCCTCCAGACTGATGTTTCCCTGCATATAATCGGCACCGGCTTCATATACGGTTTCCTCCATCAGAGTATCCTCTATGTACGGTGTATCTGCCGTTTCAATGCAATTCTTTAATCCGGCAATCTGTTCCTTATCCGGCCAGTAAATATCCATACTGACATATAATCCATTTTCGTCGAGCATTTCCATCGTTCCGCATATCCCCTCTATATGTCCCTCATTTCCATCATATATAAAGTCTTCATCAAATGCTGCCTGATTCACTGCATATCCATTAAACAGATAAGACTGATTTTCTTTACCAAGACATAATCTTATAAACTCCTCCGCCTTATCCGCAGATGCTGACATTGCGTTAATTCCTACCACTGTCTGGGCAAGAAATACATTACTGCTCTGACCATTCATAGGAATCCATTCATCATTTTTATTTTTTTCAACTTTGCTTACGGAATTCAAGTATGCCAATCCATAATCAGTGTGCACCGTGCCGCCTGCAATATGAGTCTCCCCTAAAAAACAGCGCATAACATCTATGGTTCTCCCTCCCATGTCTTCCGGTCCCCACATAGTATGAGCTCTGTGAACCCGAATTGTTTCTTCCGTAAGTCCGTCCATCTGCGCATCATAAATCCTTTTCACTTGTGTCAAAAATTCTGCAATCGCTTCCATGTCGATTGTACCGTCTTCCGCCGTCCATGCCGGCGTTGAAACCATAGAGAACAGATCCATAATTTCTCTTTCCGTATAAACACCTAATAAATCATGTTCCTTTTCCGGATGTTCCTTCCGCAGTTCCTCCAGTATATCGGCGATATCCTCCAGATTATCTGCCTCGTAAATATATTTTTTATCTCCATACATTACCGGAATCTGTATCTCTATAGGCATTACATATATTTTGTCCTCTGTTTTCATGGCATCCACGATATTCGTAAATAGCGCATCTTCACCGCTTAAATTATATAGAATTGGACCCATATCAAGAAGCAGCCCTTTTTCGATATAGGAATTAAGCGGCATATTGTCCAACACTAATACATCGGGACCTTCCCCTGCCATGATTTTGGTATTCAGTTTTTTCAGCATATCATCTCTTATGACTGAAACTCCGTCTTCCATACCGATTTCATATTCTACCCAAACCTCCGGATTTTCTATCTGGTACAAAGAAATCATCTGACGTATCGTATCGTTTTTCTGCAGGCTGTATACTTTCAGTTTCTCATTTGGTACAGTAGGGATATCAGGATTGTAAGCATAACGAACCGGTCCGTAATCGCTAAACAGCGTCACAAAGTCATCATCTTCGAGTTTGATCATGCCACGCACTTTGTTAGAGGGATCATTAAAGGTAGTAAGTTTTCCGTCTATGACCTGTTCCATGGCACTGCCGCCTATTACATGGCGGTGAAGCCCCTCTTGTCCCGCCAGATAAATGACTCCCTGTTCTTCCAGGAAGAAATACATACCATATCCTTCTTCACTCCTCCGGACTGCGTAATTTTTACTCA
The DNA here is from genome assembly GCA_947178115.1 of uncultured Lachnospiraceae bacterium. GTDB lineage: Bacteria > Bacillota > Clostridia > Lachnospirales > Lachnospiraceae > UBA3282. Next base: position 4,105 of record CAMWXF010000052.1, on the reverse strand, counting down.
CGAACTCCATTAAAACTTCATCCTCGATGTATTGCTTCTTCTCCATATCATAAATAAGGAGCTCACTATAGTCGCCTCCATCTATTACCATAAGATTCTGCTGACACTGTATCAGACATGGATGATAAGTGGGATCAAGCTCCAGAAACAGTTCAACACTTCCGTCCTCCCAAGCTTCATATATATTGGACTCCAGTGTGCCTACAAAAATCCTGCCTGTATCCGATATCCACACATCGGTCGGATTATCATCCTCTGCCGTAACGGGAATATCTATGGTAATCTCAGTACCGTCAGGTTTGATCAGACAAAGCCTGGGATTTAATTCGCCCTGTTCATAAACTTTCTCATAATCATCATAAGCAATGGCAATCATATTATCAGCCCCAATTGCCATACCATAAATCACACTTTTATTTTCCCATATTCCGGTATCCACTCCGCTGCCTGTTATGCTCTCGTCTACTTCCCATGTCTCACCGTTATCCTTTGAAATATACAGTGGGGCATAGGAATCATATATGACTAATTTTCCATCCGCTAATCGGGACAGTTTCGTCCCATTAACCTCATTCGGTAAATTCGCGGCTTCTTCCACATAACGTCCCATTGCCGTAACCTCTGCGGACGACTGTGCATTCTGCTCATTTCCATCACTGTTTTCCAAAATTTCTTCTCCATTTCCACATCCGCTAAGCAATGTCAGAAACATAGAAAACAGCAACAGCATTGATAATAATTTGCCTGCTTTCTTTTTTGTTTTCATGCATTTCTCTCTTCTCATAATCCAAACGTAACTTTTCAGAACCCTGTTCTTCACAGTTACGAAGCACTTTCTGAACAGTTACATCCGAATATTCTTTTCTTTTTATATCTTCTAGTCTCTGCTATCCCATAAATATTGCAATAACATGATTATTACAAATAAAAATCCGCCCACGCACACTGCTGCAGCCGCCATCTTGTCAAAATCAAGATTGACAAACCAGTTATTGAACAGATGCTGCAACAGATACATATCCTGTTCCGGGTATGCTCCGGCTACCAGATAAGCTTCCCGGTAAATCTTAAATGAATTCAAAAACGAAAGGATTACAATCGTGTACAGACTTCCCTTCAGATTCGGAAGCACGATCTTAAAAAAACATTGCCTCTCGGAAGCGCCGTCCACTCTCGCCGCCTCCAGCATTTCATTCGGAATCCCCAGAATCCCCGCCAGCCACAACACGATCGTATAGCCTGTATTTTTCCATATGTAACTGAACACCAATACCCAGAAAGAAGCGCTGCTGCCCAGATAATCCGTATGGACCGCACCCCACAGGCCCGTCAGTTCTCCCAGTCTCGTCAACGCCAGATTCAAGAAGCCCTGCTTATAAAAAGCCATCTTCCATACAATAACGATCGTCGCCGTGGGCATGGCCATGGGAAATAAATACAATGATTTGATCGTCCCGGCGCTTTTCAACTTGCTGACCGGCAGGGCGATCATAAGGCCGATCACCACTAATAACGGAATACATATAATCGTAAACCGTAATGTATTTTTCACCGCCAGCTGAAAAGCCTGATTCGCAAAAATAGTCTTATAATTCTGGAATCCCACAAACTGACTCGTCACCACCGTCTTAAAAGATCGCCCGAACACATCCATAAAGGGAAGCAGCACAAACAACAGCACCCCCAACAGACTGGGTGCCAGAAACAGGAAAAATGCACGCATCTCCTTATGCCCCTTTGCACCGGTCTTTTGTCTTTTCACATTTCTTTTCAGCCCTACTACTCTCTTCGCCATATTACTTATTTCACCCTTATTAATCTTTTCTTCTCAGCCTCAGAAAATACACGCTGCCAGACTCCATTCCTCAACCCACAGAGAATGCTCGCTGCCAAGCGGCATTCTCTTAAAGATGATATAGATGTACTTAGACTGCGTATTTTGCAGTCTTAGCACATCTTCATCTTTTTTTATTCTGCAAGATAAATCGCCATCTTCTTCTCAATGGAATCTAACGCCTCGTCCAGACTCTTTCGCCCCTGCATGTAAGCAATGCCTTCTTCGTACACCGCGTCCTCCAAAACCGTATTCTCCATATACGGAATCTTCACGGATTCCATATACGCCTGCAAGTCCGCAACCTGTGACTGGTTTGGACAGTAAATAGCCAAGGAAATCTTGTGTCCCTCATAATTGTCTGCGGCAACGCTTCCCCACAGTTCATCTGCGCCGTCTCCTGCCTCGGAGGCAAACGCCTCCTGGAAAGCCGCCTTGTTGACCGGCAGTCCTTCATACAGATTGCCCTGATTTTCCTTCCCGAACAATGCTTTCACAAAATCTTCCGCCGCCTCAGCCTGTTTTGATGCCGCACTGATTCCAAGCAATGTCTTTGCGAAAAAGATATCTTCACAATGTCCTTTCATGGGCACCCATCCGCAGTCTTCATATCCCTGAACCCTCGGAACGGAAACAATCTCCGCGTAGCTCCAATCATTGTTGATGTATCCCCACACCGCATCAACCATGCCGCCAGTAAACCTAAGACAATCCATGGATATTCTCATCGTATCCGTTTCGTCCCACGGCGCACCAAATTCTTCTTGAGCAAAAACGTTCCAGTCGTTTTCATACGCATCTAATACACTATCTGCTATACCATCCATCTGCGCATCATAGATTCTCTTCGTCTGTTCCAGGAATTCCGAAATCGTTTCCCGATCCACTTCTCCGGCTTCCGTCATCCACACGGGTTCGCATACCGGGGAGAACATCCGCATGACCCCCTTTTCCGTATACAGTTTGAGTAAGTCACCTTCCGGATGATCCTTTCTCAGCTTCTCTACCGCATCCGCAATATCCGACAAATCTTTGATTCCTGTTATTTCAGATTTCCTGCTGACTATCGCCGGAAGCCGAACCTCACATGGCATCATATAAATCCCCTCATTGTTTCTGAACACATCCACAATATTGCCAAAAAGCTCATCTTCACCGCTCATATTGCTAAAAATCGGACTTAAGTCGCGCAGCACGGCTTTCTCTATATAAGAGTCCACAGGCATGTCATCCAGAACAAATACGTCGGGACCCTCTCCCGCCAGGATCCTGGTATTGAGACTCTTCAACGCATCTTCCCTCGTGACGGAATTACCTCCGCCCATACCAACCTCATACTTCACATAGACCTCCGGATTTTCAGTCTGATACTGGTTAATTGCCTGCCTCATCGTCGCATTGTCTTCCAGGCTGTAGACATTGATCTGTATCACAGGCACAGTTGGAATATCCGCATCATAAACAAAATGTACTATCTTTCCACCTGAAAACAATGCCATAAATTCATTGTTCTCCAATGCAACCATACCTTCTATCGCATAGGACGGATTACTGAAAATGCTTAAGTTTCCATCTATGATCTGTTCCATGGCGCTGCCGCCCACTACATGCCGGTAAAGCCCTTTGTCCCCTGCAATATACAAAACACCGTCCTGATCCAGAAAGAAGAACATATCATACCAGTTACCGCTGAACCCATTTCTGCCGTCATAATTTTCTTTCACAAAATCGGCTAAGACCTCATCCTCTATATACTGCTTCCGTTCCATGTCATAGATCAGCGGCGACGCATAATTCCATCCGTCCATGAACATCATCCCGCCGTGAACCTGTATCAGGTCCGGTGAACTCTCCTCCGCCCTGAGAAACAGGACGCTTGTTCCGTCTTCCAGAATTTCATAGATATTCGCGCTCCGCGTGGTGACAAAAATCCTGCCGTCGTCTGATATATATGCATCCTTCAGTCGTTCATCCTCTTCCGTCAGTTCCACTTCCACCGGTATCTCTGTTTTATCCGGCTTAATGACAAGAAGCTGCGGATTCAAAAGCAGCCCTGCGTCATCCTGGGAATCCGCCTCTGTATCGTCATCTGCTGCTTCATCCTGCATATCACTCTCCGCGTCTTCTGACTCAGTACTTGCAACGCCCGAATCTACTGACTCATCACTTGCAGCAGCTGAATCTGATGCCTCATCACTTACAGCGTCCGAATCTGCCGCTTTATCACTTGCGGCGTCTGAATCTGCCGCCTGATAGATCACCGCCACCGTA
>CAMWXF010000051.1 GCA_947178115.1 uncultured Lachnospiraceae bacterium | reverse complement strand
TTATAATAAGGCGCTGCCTCCTTCTTCATATCCTCTCTGGAAAGCAGCGGAATCTTCTCTAAGTCTTCCCGTCTGCTTGGTTCTTCCTGATACTGTTTTAACGCTTCTGTCTCCCTGACAATATTCTCGATCTCTTCCTTACTCATAGCGGCTTTCTTCTTCGCCAGTTCTTCCGCCAGTTTCTTTTCTTTTCTGCCGGTCAATCCCTTTACGGGCTTCACCACCACTACGCTCTTGTGAGGATTATGAAGCAGATGCTCCCTCACCAGATCCTCATAATAAGATGTGTCAACCGCCTGCTTCAGCTCTTTATAGGTATCTAACAATTCCACATTTACAAAAGGTTTGGTATCATCATAGAGCCATGTGTCCAGCATCTGCAGACCATACATCAGCCCTTTCGGATAAGAACCGAAATCCGCTTCTCTGTATTTAAATTCACTGTTGTTCAGGCTGGCTTTAATCGCCTTTTTGTCCAAACCTTTCTCACACAAATGTGCCAGCGTCTCATCCACTATGCGGATCATCTCGTCTTTCTGCTCCGCATTGGCATTCTTGGCAACCATGGAAAAATACGGCTGCTTCACGCTCGTGTCAAAGGCATAATTCAAATCCGTACCGATCCCTGCCTCTAAAAGCGCCTGCTTGATGGGCGCACCGGGCATCATGCACAGTACATCCACGAGCGTGGAGGCGGCATAACAGAACTTCCTGTCCGGCTGTTCTCCCAGAGAAATATTGTATGCAATATAGGTATTATCCTGCTCTGATTCGCTCTCCATAATCGGATATTCTTTCTCAATCGTCAACGTCTCCGTAAAAGGCGGCTCTGTCGCCAGCCCTGAATCTACCTCCAACGCCTCATATTGGGAGAGATATTCCTCGTCAATATACTGTAATCTTTCAGCCATATCCATATCTCCGTACAAATAGATATAGCTGTTGGACGGATGGTAGTATTTCCTGTGAAAAGCGAGAAACTCTTCATAGGTAAGCTGCGGAATCACGTCAGGATCACCGCCGGACTCCACGGAGTATGCCGTATGCGGATAGAGGGAATTCATGATCTCCCGCCACAGTACATCGTCGGGCGAGGAATAGGCTCCCTTCATCTCACTGTAAACAACACCGTTGATAGTCAGATCGTCCTCCGGACTCTCCATCTCGTAATGCCAGCCCTCCTGCCGGAAGATCTTCTCCTCATGATAGATATTCGGGTGCAATACTGCATCCAGATAGACATCCATCAGATTCCGGAAATCTTTATCATTACAACTTGCCACGGGATACACCGTCTTATCCGGATAAGTCATGGCATTTAAGAATGTGTTAAGCGACCCCTTGGCCAATTCGATAAAGGGATCTTTCACCGGGAACTTATCGGAACCGCAAAGTACAGTATGCTCCACGATATGCGCCACACCGGTGCTGTCTTTAGGCGGGGTACGGAAACCGATATAAAATACTTTATTATCATCATCGTTTAACAAAAGTGCAACCCGCGCTCCTGTCTTATTATGTTTTAATAAGAAGCTGACCGAATTCAGTTCCTTAATTTCTTTTTTCTCCAATAGCGTGTATGCCTGTAACTGTTCAATCTGCATTTTACGTTTAAGCTCCTTTCCGTTTCACGAAATCATTTGCCATATAGTATACCACGCTTGCCGAAACTTAGCAAAAATTAATTCCTTTGGAATTAATTGCGAGATTTACCTACTCGCCGCGCGACCCGGGCGCCGCATTAGAGGCATACTTCCTTTGCACGGTTCTGCGCATAAAAGGACAGGCAGAGACGCTCGGTTCATCTCTGCCTGTCCAGTGTAAAAAGGGAATTTTACCGCAACATTGTGACAGAAATTTCTGTCACAATGTTGTCACTTTGTCGTTTATCTTGTCCGACAATGTCAGTTTATCAAATAATGCTGCGATAAGCAAGATTATTTTCCGCATTTAGGATGTCATTTATCGCGTTTTTCAACATTTTATTGCCTTATTATACACTAAATCCCATAAGCGCCAATTTTGAAAGCGCCAATTCATGTATAATCATGCCGCATTTCTTCTTCTGTGCCAGGTTCATGCCGACAATCTCATCCAGCTTCATCACTTTGTTTTCATACGCAACCTTCTCCTTGCCGAACAAGCTTTTCTTCTGTGTCAGCATACTGACTTTAACCTTTGCCTTAAGCTGTAAATAAGTCTTGTACGAGAACTGATCCGAAGTCATGTAATAAAATTGACTCTCCAGTGTAGTCTCCGGGTCGGTATCCTTCAAAATATAATGCTGCACAATACTCTTATATTTAAAAGAAACCATCTCCTGCTCCAGAATCTCCGCATAACTGAATCTGGCACCCAGATAGATGGTCCCCGCATCCTGCATAAAATATTTAAAATCGTTGTCTTGATAATCCACTTTTGTACCTGTGCCTTTCCATCGCCTGCCGGACTGCTGGCGCAAATTTCTTGGTCCGGGCCGCTCTTCCTAACTCGTGCTGCCGTATTCCAGATCTTCGATTTTCCCACCGCTCATACGGACCGCATCCTCGATGACTTTTCTGCTAAGTCCCGACTCCTCCATTACCTCTTCCACCGTCACCTTTCTGTGAAGCTCCCGCGCCAGTTCACGGGCTGCATCCGCCACCTGATTGACCTTACCTGCAATTTTCTTGTCCTTCTTCTCTTCCTCAGCGTTCCGAGCAATATATTCTTCCATGGCGTCCATCATCATCCTGCCGAGCATCCCCTGCGCCTCGGATGCGTGCTCCAGCGCTCCCAGCATGGTAACCCCCATCGTCAATGCCACATTACCTTCTCCGATCAGATCCTCCAAATAGACACCCTGTCCGGCATAAAGCTTTGCGATCTCCACTACTTCGGGCAGATACGCCTGCGCCAACCGGCTCTGGGCCTCTCCGTCTCCCGCCATGGCAGACAGCGTAACGGCCTCCCGCTCTCCCTGTGAAAGCTCCGGCAATGCCCGCAGTTCGTCCAGGTAAGTTTCCAGATAATCCTTCTCCTCCTCTGCCAGATATGCGTCCGGATCTACAGGCTCTCCAATACCAATCTTATGCTGGTGCAGATAGCCGTAAACCATCTCCATCTGCTCTCCACCAAGCCCGAGCGGTGCAAAAGCCTCCTCCACCTGTTCCCTGGTGAGGCAGTTTCCCTGCTCTTTCGCGGTCTTCTTTACCTGTTCTAACGTTTTTGCAAATAAAACTTCCTTATTCATCGTGCCTATCCCTATATTTTCTACGATCTTTTCACGTGCGTATGCGTATACAGATGTTCTTCGCAGTACTCATAATTTCCGTCGCATTTAGAACAGAATCTGAACTGCAATTCCGGACTGTCCACTTCGGTCCTGCCGCAGATCGCGCACTTATGCTTCGTGATTCCCGTATTCCGTCGTACATCCCGCTTAAATTCCTGCCGCCTGTGAATCTGCTTCGGATTCAGGTGCATCATATTGCGCGATGTGATAAAGAACACGACGAAGTTAAGCAGAGATGCGGCGATCGCGAATCTGCCTTCCACACTTGTCTGAAAAAAATCGAATATAAGCATAATGCCGTAAATGACTCCCATCCACTTCACTTTAATCGGGATAATGAACATAAGCATTACCTGCACATCCGGAAATGTCGCCGCAAAAGCAAGGAAAATCGACATATTGATATAGTAAGTACTGAAAAAAATAGAAACGTAACTGAAATAGTATTCCGCCGCCCCCGCTATTGCAAAGCTGTCCCCATGCAAGAGATACAGATACCCCATCAGCAGGAAGCTGCCCGCAATGGTGAAGAGCATTCCCGAAAACAGATACACATTATACCGGTAAGTTCCCCAGGTCCGCTCCAGCGTCGTACCGATGGAACAATAGAAATACATCATGATCAACATGAAAAAGATATTGCCCGTTGGCGGAGGAATCAGAACCCAGGTGACAAGCCGCCATATCTGCCCGTGCAGTATCGCGTAAGGATCCAGTGTCAGATATTGGATCAGCATTCCCCCTCTGTCTATCATCTCGATCAGATATCCCACCGCATAGCAGGCCACCAGCACAAAGGACAGATTCCTGACCGCATATTTCCCAAACTTACGTTCAAAAGGACTCATTTTCATTCTCCTTGCAATACAATGTATTTTCGAAACTCAAGATGAATACATTTTAACATTCCTTTTTTTAAAAGTAAACGCCGCCGATTTCAAAAATAGCCAAGTCATAAAAATTTTATAAATACGTTTTAAAATCTTAACACATTACCAACAATTAGCCGATTGCTTTTTGCAAAACACTGTCGTATAATGACAAGGTCTGTCAGAAAAGCATTTAATAAAGTAAGGAGTGATATACGAAATGAGTAAAATGCAATATACCCTCGGCATTGACATTGGTTCTACCACTGTAAAAATCGCCGTTCTTGACGAAAAACAGCAGATACTCTTTTCCGACTATCAGAGACATTTTGCAAACATAAGAGAAACCCTTTCCGACCTGCTTAAGAAAGCCTATGAAAAGCTCGGAAATATAACGATACATCCGATGATAACCGGATCGGGCGGTCTGACGCTTGCCAACCATCTTCAGGTTCCTTTCGTGCAGGAAGTTATCGCTGTATCCACATCCCTTCAAACCCTTGCGCCGGTTACCGATGTCGCGATTGAGCTGGGCGGGGAGGACGCTAAGATCATCTATTTTGAAGGAGGTAATGTGGAGCAGCGCATGAACGGAATATGCGCGGGCGGTACCGGATCTTTCATCGACCAGATGGCCTCCCTGCTGCAGACTGATGCGTCAGGGCTGAATGAGTATGCCAAAAACTACCATTCCCTCTATACGATTGCGGCAAGGTGCGGTGTCTTCGCCAAATCCGATATACAGCCGCTCATCAATGAGGGCGCTACCAAAGAAGATCTGTCCGCCTCCATTTTTCAGGCGGTGGTCAACCAGACGATCAGCGGTCTGGCCTGCGGTAAACCGATCAGAGGACATGTGGCGTTCTTAGGCGGACCGCTGCACTTTCTGTCAGAGTTAAAGCAGTCCTTCATCCGTACGCTGAAGCTGGACGACGAACATATCATCGACATGGACAACTCCCATCTGTTCGCCGCCATCGGTTCCGCGCTGAACGCCAAGGAAGAAACATTCTTTACTATGGAAGAAATTGTAGCCAAGCTCTCTTCCGATATCAAGATGGAATTTGAAGTGGAACGCATGGAGCCGCTGTTTTCTTCCAAGGACGAATATAATGATTTCTGTTCCAGACATGCCGTCCATCATGTGACGACCTCCGATCTGGCTTCTTATAAAGGTAATTGTTTCTTAGGCATAGATGCCGGTTCCACCACCACGAAGGTTGCACTGGTGGGTGAAGACGGTTCGCTGCTCTATTCGTTTTACAGCAGTAACGACGGCAGCCCGCTTAAGACCGCGATCCGTTCCCTGAAGGAAATCCATGCCCTGCTTCCTGCAGGCGTAAAAATCGTCCGTTCCTGCTCCACCGGCTACGGCGAAGCGCTCATGAAGGCCGCTTTTCTGTTGGACGACGGTGAGGTGGAGACTGTGGCACACTACTATGCTGCCGCATTCTTTGATCCGCAAGTGGATTGTATCTTAGACATCGGTGGACAGGACATGAAGTGTATTAAGATCAAAAATCAAACGGTGGACAGCGTACAGCTCAATGAGGCATGTTCTTCCGGCTGCGGTTCTTTTATTGAGACATTTGCCAAATCCCTGAATTACAGCGTAGAGGACTTCGCTAAAGCGGCGCTGTTTGCCGAGCATCCCATCGATCTGGGCACCCGCTGTACGGTTTTCATGAACTCCAAGGTAAAACAGGCGCAGAAGGAAGGAGCTTCCGTCTCCGACATATCCGCCGGACTTGCCTACTCCGTCATCAAAAATGCGCTGTTTAAGGTTATCAAAGTCTCCGACGCCTCGGAACTGGGCAAAAATATCGTAGTACAGGGCGGCACATTCTATAATGATGCCGTACTTCGCAGCTTCGAAAAGATCGCCGACTGCAACGCAATCCGTCCCGATATCGCCGGCATCATGGGCGCTTTCGGCGCTGCTCTGATCGCCAGGGAGCACTACGAAGAAGGCTATCAGACTTCCATGCTTACGATCGATCAGATCACCAATCTGCAATTCGAGACAAGCATGGCTAAGTGCAAAGGCTGCACCAACAACTGCCGTCTCACCATCAACAAATTCACGGGCGGACGTCAGTACATCTCCGGCAACCGCTGCGAACGCGGCCTTGGTCGTACGAAAAACGAGAACGGAATACCCAATCTCTATGATTATAAGTTAAAAAGACTCTTCTCCTACGAGCCTCTGTCTGCCGACAAAGCAGTCCGCGGTACGGTGGGAATTCCGAGAGTCCTCAATATGTACGAAAATTATCCGTTCTGGTTCACTTTTTTCACAAAACTCGGATACCGCGTGGTACTCTCTCCCAGCTCAAATCGTAAGATCTATGAGCTCGGAATCGAGTCCATCCCCAGTGAATCGGAATGTTATCCTGCGAAACTCGCCCATGGACATGTTGCGTGGCTGATCAGTCAAAAGGTTGACTTTATCTTCTACCCCGCACTGTTCTATGAGAGGGACGAATTTCACGAGGCGAACAATCACTACAACTGCCCGATCGTCACTTCCTACTCGGAAAATATTAAGAACAACGTGGAGGAGATCGGCCGCGGCGAGGTAGTCTTCCTCAACCCCTTTATGTCCTTTAGGGATCTGCAGACAGTCACCTCCGCCCTCACTAAGGAATTTCAAGAGCTTCCTGTCACAGAGGTAATGGATGCCGCAAATGCCGCATGGGAAGAGCAGGCTGCCGCCAGACAGGATATGCGCGACAAGGGAGAAGAAGTACTCCGCTTCATGGAAGCAAACCACAAACGAGGCATTGTACTGGCGGGTCGTCCTTACCATATCGATCCGGAGATTAATCACGGAATTCCGGAGCTGATCAACTCCTACGATATCGCGGTGCTGACGGAGGACTCCGTCTCCCATCTGGCGAAACCGGAACGGCCGCTGATCGTGTCCGACCAGTGGATGTACCATTCCAGACTGTATGCTGCCGCAAGCTATGTAAAGACAAGAGAAGATTTGGATCTGATTCAGTTAAACTCTTTCGGCTGCGGGCTGGATGCCGTGACCACCGATCAGGTAAACGATATCCTATCCGGCTCCGACAAGATCTATACCTGCCTGAAAATCGATGAAGTCAACAACTTAGGTGCCGCCAGAATCCGCATCCGCTCCCTGCTCTCCGCCATCAAAGTCAGAGAACAGAAGAAAAAGGCCCGCATCATCCGTTCCAGCGCCATCCACAAGGTGCCCTTCACGGAAGAAATGCGGAAAGAATACACGATCCTGTGCCCGCAGATGTCTCCGATCCATTTCGAGATCATGCAGTCAGGATTCGAAGCCTGCGGTTATCACTTCGAGGTACTTAACAACGACAACCGACATGCTGTAGATGTGGGATTAAAATATGTAAATAATGACGCGTGTTATCCTTCACTGATGGTAGTAGGACAGATCATGGATGCCCTCCTTTCCGGCAAATATGACCTGAACAAAGTGGCAATTATCATGACCCAGACGGGCGGCGGCTGCCGTGCCACCAACTATGTGGGCTTCATCAGACGTGCCCTAGAGAAAGCAGGCATGGAACAGATTCCTGTTATCTCACTGAATCTTGCCGGCATCGAGAGTAATCCCGGTTTCCATCTCAATGCCGAACTTCTTATGCGCGCCGCTTACAGCGCACTCTTCGGGGACATTTTCATGCGCTGCGTCTACCGTATGCGGCCTTATGAGAAGACGCCCGGCTCCGTAGATGCCCTCCATGCGAAATGGGTGGAAAAATGCCGCGAATTCGTATCTCGTAAGCATATGAATCTTATGACGTTTCGGAAGATGTGCCGGCAGATCATACGGGAATTTGATGCCGTCCCGATTCATGAGGACCTGCACAAACCGAGAGTCGGCATCGTGGGTGAGATCCTTGTAAAATTCGCTCCTGCGGCCAATAACCATCTGGTGGAACTGCTGGAATCGGAAGGTGCGGAGGCTGTCGTACCCGATCTTCTGGATTTCATGCTCTACTGCTTCTATAACCAGATCTACAAGGCGGACTATCTGGGCACATCCCACAAGGCTGCTGCAGTGTCCAAGCTGGGAATCTGGGCCCTCGAGAAGCTGCGTGAGGCGGCGGCTAAAGAATTCAAAAAAAGCCGGCATTTTACACCGCCGGTAAGTATCTATAAACTGGTAGAATATGCCAAGCCCATCGTCAATATCGGCAACCAGACCGGTGAGGGATGGTTTTTGACCGGCGAGATGGTTGAGCTAATTCACAGCGGCGTAAACAATATCGTCTGCACACAGCCCTTCGGCTGTCTGCCCAATCACGTGGTAGGCAAAGGCGTCATCAAGGAACTGCGCAAGCGCTTCCCGCTGTCCAACATCGTAGCGATAGACTATGACCCGGGCGCCAGCGAAGTCAACCAGCTTAACAGAATCAAACTGATGCTGTCAACGGCGCAGAAAAATTTAAAAAAGAATGCGTAACGTGCGTTATTCAGCAATCAGAGTTTTCGGCGGGTCACGATAAATTAGCGCTATGTAAAAGCAGATGCAGGAAACTCCTACATCTGCTTTCTTACGATCAGATATTCATTATCCAGTTGATAAAATGAGCATTCAAAATTACCGCCTCTCAGGAATCGGCTCATATCGTCTTCATCCAGATCTACCATGCATACATAACACTCGTAATCTTCATCATATTGGTAATTGCTACAGGTATCACAACTGCTCATTGTTTCCTCTATTCCGAAAACGCATACAAAATCTTTCGTTGCTGCGCTTCCTGCTTCATTACATTCCTGTTTTCTGTTAAATTTATATAGAATGTTTTATTC
>CAMWXF010000050.1 GCA_947178115.1 uncultured Lachnospiraceae bacterium | reverse complement strand
TATGTCTGTTGTTCATTTTCGTCAGATGCTGTCTGCACACCTTCTTAAAATATCCCGTCACATACCGCCTAAAATCCGGCATAATATAACGGTTGTAGAATTCTCCTACAGACAGAGTCTGCAGATCACTCAGATAGGGATACATATACGTATAATAAAACTCAACGAAAGGATGGCTGATCCTGTAGATTCCTTTCTGCACATTCTCCCGGCCTTCCGTATCATAGGAGAAGACTTTCTCAACCAGCTCCAGCTCTATAAGATTCTTAAGATACACACTGATTTTGGCACGGGAAAACTCCGTATGCAGATACAGATTGTTCAGCTTGTGGCTGCCCGCCGCAATAGAGGCCATGATCGTATTATATACACCCGGCTCCCGCAGTTGATCCGTCAGCATACGTTCCCCTTCCTCAAACAGAAAACTGTCCGGGTCCAAGATATTGCGGCAAATATTCTGCTGTATTGTCAGTCTGTCATCAAACTGATTCCATAGCCCCGGGAATCCTCCCAGAATAGCATATGCCTCAACGCATTCCTCAATACGGAAATTCGGAAATTTCTGAATAATATCCTCAAACAGCAGTTCCCGTATTTTCAGAAAACCTGACAACTCATAGGCTGCTTCCCCGATCCGGGTAATCATACTGTTCTCGATCCAGCCGATAGACGAACTGCATAAAACAACCATCATTTCATCCCGGTTCCACTGGCTGTGCACAAAGGATACCAATTCTTTCATAAACCGATCGCTTGCTCTGACAATATTCTGGAACTCATCTATGACTAAAACTTTCTTACCGCTGCTGCGGCGGGTTATCTTGGCGAAAATATCATGGAAAGACATAAACTGCTCTGTTTCATATCCGTCACGCTGAAGCTGCCTGCACCATTGATAGCTCTGCTCCCTCTCGGAACACGCTCTGGCAAGATAATAATATCCCGGCTTATCTTCCATAAACTCTCTGACAAGGGCTGTCTTGCCGATATGCTTCTGTCCATACACGACCAGAATCTGGCTGCCGTCTCTGTCATAATAACTATTCAGATACTTTAATTCAGATGTTCTGCCAAATAACATAGGTCTCCTCACATACTATGCAGTCATATCAGCCAACAGATTTTCTATCTTATCTGACGGCATTGGTTTACCCAGAAAATATCCCTGGATATTGTCGCAGTCAATCTCATTTAAATAGCGGTACTGCTCTTCCGTTTCAACGCCCTCGGCAATCGTCTCAAATCCTAATTTCTTGACCATATAGATGATCGATTCCGTAATGATCCGCGTATTCTCATCCGTAATCACAGTATCAATAAACGATTTATCAATCTTAAGCGTATCAATGGGCAGTCCCTTCAAATATGCCAAAGATGAATACCCTGTACCAAAATCATCCAGAGATATCTTGATACCGATATCCCGTAACGTAACCAGCTTCTCCGTAATATCGGTAAAATCATCAATCAAAATAGACTCCGTGATCTCCAGTTCGATCTCGGAAGGCGCGATATCATATTTTTCCATGAGTCGGAGTACCTTTTCAATGAAATCCGGCTGCCTGTACTGGATTGCAGAGACATTGAGAGACATGATCATCGGATAATGATACTTTCTTTTCCATCCTGCAAAAGCACGCAGACTCTCCTCGATCACCCATGTGCCGATAGGCACGATCGCACCGTTCTTCTCCGCAATCGGAATAAACACTGCCGGACTGATCATCTTGCCGTTATCGTCCCGCCAGCGGATCAGCGCTTCCACACCCCGCAGCACCTTGTCCGTCGTGTGAAACTGCGGCTGATAATACATGGTAAAATTCTGCTCGAAAACAGCATCCTTTAGCTTATTTTCAATTTTAATTTTTTTGAGAAAATCGTCCAGAATTGTGCCGTCAAAATACAGTATCTTATCCTTACCCATGTTTTTGGCTTTAAACATGACGATCTCTGCACAGTTAATCAGTTCCAGCGTCTTAGCTGCCGCTTCGGGATACTCCGCAACCCCCACGCTGATTGTAAGAAATATCTCCTGTCCCTCGGACAGTTTAAACGGTTTCTTAAGCCGCTCTCTGATCGTTCTGTAGATCGTCTCCACGCTTCTCGCACCGCACGGGCTGTAGATACCGATACAAAAGATATCACTGTTGAAATGGGAAATGATGACATTATCCCCTATCAGATCCGATAGAAACTGCCCAAACATCTGCACAAGCTCATCACCGCTGATAATGCCCATGCCGTCATTGATCCTGCGAAAATCATCGAAATCCATGAACATGACAGCCACCGTCTCGTTCTCTTCTTCCGCACGCCTGATATACTCTCCCAACAGCCTTACAAAATAATTGCGGTTATAAAGCCCTGTCAGCATATCATAATAAGCCATATAAGTCAGCTCATCATTCTGGGAATTAAACTTTGTCACATCTTTAAAACGGATGACCTTATCCGTCGGATTGTCCATTGTATCATAGACGACATTGACTTCCACTTCAATACAGAGGCGTCTTTCCTTAAGCTTTACTTCAATCGTCTGACTCTTAAGTTTCTGTTCATCAATAAACAGCACTTCTTTCAGGGGAATGACATACTTTTCCTCCACGCAGTCATACAGCCTGCCCAGATCATGCATGTCAGTAACCGTGAAATCAAAGAAATGATCCCAGTTTGCGATCGTCCGAAGCTGCTGTTCCTCATAATTGTAATATAGGAATGCGCTGTTTGAAGTCTCGCAAATCAATCGAAGCATTTTCCCTTCTCTTGCCAGCTTCTCGTTCATCGCATTTAACAAATCAACCTGATACTTTAATCCTTCCATAATGCTATACCCTTATATCCCGCCGCATTCCCCAATACGGCGGGCGCCCTCGATCATATATATTTTTTGTTAAGCAATCCCTCTCACAACTTATTTTGCACTGATATATCCCTTTGCCTTCAATGTTTCGGCACACAGAACCGCTCCGCCGGCCGCACCACGTACCGTATTATGAGAAAGTCCTACAAATTTCCAATCATATACACTGTCCTGTCTGATCCGTCCCACGCTGATCCCCATACCGTTCTCAAAGTCTACATCCAGTTTAACCTGCGGGCGATTATCCTCCTCCATCACTTGGATAAACTGCTTCGGTGCGCTGGGCAACTCCAGATCCTGCGGAATTCCCTTAAAATTCACGAGTTTCTCCACAAGCTGTTCCTTCGTAGGCTGCTTTCTGAATTTCACAAATACTGCTGCGGTATGACCGTTCAAAACCGGAACACGGATACACTGACAGGTAATCACCGGGCTTACTGCCGGAACGATCTCCCCGTTCTCCACTTTACCCCATATTCTGAGCGGTTCTTTCTCACTCTTTTCCTCCTCGCCGCCAATATACGGGATTACGTTTTCAACCATCTCTGGCCAATCCTTAAAGGTTTTGCCCGCACCTGAAATTGCCTGATAAGTCGTAGCAACTACTTCATACGGTTCAAACTCCTTCCATGCGGTGAGAACCGGAGCATAACTCTGGATGGAACAATTCGGTTTCACTGCAATGAAACCTCTTGTCGTACCCAAACGTTTCTTCTGTGCCTCAATCACTTCGAAATGCTCCGGATTGATCTCCGGAATAACCATCGGTACATCCGGCGTCCAGCGGTGTGCACTGTTATTAGACACTACCGGGGTCTCCGCCTTCGCATATTCTTCCTCGATTTTCTTAATCTCATCCTTGGTCATATCTACCGCGGAAAATACAAAATCTACTTCCGCTGCTACTTCCGCTACTTCGTTGACATTCTTCACAATAATATTTTTTACCGCCTCAGGCATAGGGGTCGTCATTTTCCACCTGTCGCCTACCGCCTCGGCATATGTCTTACCCGCAGAACGGGGACTTGCTGCAATAGTTGTAACCTCAAACCACGGGTGATTCTCGAGCAGTGCGATAAACCTCTGCCCTACCATACCTGTTCCGCCTAAAATTCCTACCTTTAATCTCTCGCTCATAATATATATACTCCTCCTTTGATTATACTGTATTCACAATCCAATCCCTATTACTTAGGAATATTAATCTCATCTTCCTCGTGCCAGTCCTTTGCGAGATACTCTTTCGCCGTGTCGATCACCACACCCATCACCGCCGGTCCGGGTGCTCCCACGGTAAGCCGCTTCTCCACACATGTCTTTAAGCTGATAGCTTCATAGATATCCTCCTCAAAAACAGGACTGATCGTTTTCAGTTCTTCAATTGTCAAATCCTCAATACTGCACTGTTTATCAATACAGTATAGCACAAGCCTGCCGATAATGCCATGGGCATCTCTGAACGGGACACCGTGCCCCACAAGATAATCCGCCGCATCTGTCGCATTGGCGAAACCTTTCATCGCACTCTTCTCCATCCGGTCCTTCCGGAACTTCATCGTGCGCAGCATCCCTTCAAACAGCGCCAGGCAGCCCTTCACCGTGTCTATGGCATCAAAAGTCAATTCCTTATCTTCCTGCATGTCTTTATTGTAAGCAAGCGGAAGTCCTTTCATCGTAGTGAGAATCGAAATCAATGCACCGTAAACCCGACCGGTCTTGCCCCGCACCAGTTCGGCGATATCCGGATTCTTCTTCTGCGGCATAATGCTGCTTCCCGTGGAATACGCATCGTCGATCTCAACGAAACGATATTCGTCCGAATTCCAGAGAATAATTTCCTCACAAAACCGGCTCAGGTGCATCATAATCGTTGCCAGCGCCGATAAAAATTCTATCACATAATCTCGATCCGATACGGAATCCATACTGTTGAGGGTAGGACCCTCAAAGCCCAAAACCGAGGCCGTATAATTTCTGTCAAGCGGATATGTCGTCCCCGCCAGCGCACCGGCACCGAGCGGACAATAATTCATACGATGGTAAATATCTTTAAGCCGCGACCTGTCCCGCTTAAACATCTCAAAATACGCGCCCAGATGGTGCGCCAGCGTTACCGGCTGCGCCTTCTGTAAATGGGTAAATCCCGGCATGTAAGTCTCCGTATTATCTTCCATGATGTGTAACAGTGTGCAGAGCAGTTCTTTGAGCAGTTCATCCGTATGGAGCACTTCTGTTCTCGTATACAGTCTCATGTCCAGCGCAACCTGATCATTCCGGCTTCTGCCTGTATGCAGCTTTTTTCCTGCTTCTCCGATTCTCTCAATCAGCTTCGCCTCCACGAAACTATGAATATCCTCATACTCCTCTGTAATCTCAAGTCTGCCCTCTTCCACATCCCTGCGGATTCCGGTAAGCCCCTTTAAAATCGCATCCTTCTCATCCTTCGTCAGGATACCCTGTTTCGTCAGCATGATCACATGCGCGATACTTCCCTCAATATCCTGTCCGAAGAATTTCCGGTCAAAAGAGATCGATGCGTTAAAGTTATATACAAGTTTGTCCGTTTCCTTTGTAAAACGTCCGCCCCACAGCTGTGCCATGCGATAGTCCTCCACTTTATTAAATGCAAATTTAATGATAACACAAAAAACTTTCCTTTTCAATCAAAATACTTTTCTTTTAAGTTAAAAACACATATTTTCTTATTATTCATAGAATATCGTATAACGATAAGGAGTTGTTATTCTATGCAGCCAATATTATCATTACAGGATATCTCCTATGCATATCACAATCTGAAAGGAGAAACGCCTGCTCTATCGGATATTTCTTTTGATGTATCTCAGGGAGAATTTCTGGCAATCGTAGGTCCCAGCGGTTGTGGCAAATCCACGCTTCTGTCCATCATAGCCGGTCTGCTGTCTCCGGAAGAAGGCACCGTATATTACAGAGGTAAATGTGTCGCGGACTGCGGTTTGAATGATACCGTGAAGATCGGCTATATGCTGCAGCGGGATCATCTGTTCGAGTGGCGCACTATCTACCAGAATGTTATCCTCGGTCTGGAACTTAATCATACATTGACACCGGAAAACCGCGATTATGTTCTGAAACTGTTAAGAGACTATGATCTCTACGCTTTTAAAGATAAGAAACCTTCCGAACTTTCCGGCGGAATGCGGCAGCGCGCCGCCCTGATCCGCACTATGGCGATTCATCCCGATCTGCTTTTGCTGGATGAACCATTCAGTGCACTGGATTCCCAGACAAGGCTGAATGTCTCCGCCGATATCGCCCAGATCATCCGACAGACGAACAAAACAGCGATTCTCATTACCCATGATCTGTCTGAGGCAGTCACGCTGGCGGACCGTGTTCTCGTCCTGTCCAGAAGACCCGCCTGTATAAAATGCGAAATGCCGATCTGTTTTGACATCGACAGACATGATCCTATGGCAATCAGGAATACCGCGGAATATCAGCTCTATTTCAATCATTTGTGGGAGGTGTTGACGAATGAACAGTCTTCTCTCCGGTCAACCTGACAGCATATCCGCCAATCAGTATCTGTTCCTGAGAGCGCACAGGCGCCACCATCATCAGGTAGGCTTTGCCAGATTTCTTCTGATTGTCGCATTCTTAAGTCTGTGGGAACTGGCCGCAAGCCGGCAATGGATTGATGTTTTCTTCTTTAGCAGCCCCAGCGGTATCGTGACTTATCTGTATCAGATGCTTCTGGATCATTCCTTTTTCACCCATACGGGAATTACATTATTAGAAACCATCGCAAGTTTCCTGTTAGTCACACTGATCAGTCTGCTTACCGCGACGCTTCTATGGTATGTGAACAGTCTTGCCGAAGTTTTAGAACCTTATCTGGTTATCCTCAATTCCCTGCCAAAGTCAGCGCTGGCACCGCTTTTGATTGTCTGGCTCGGCACCGGAACAAACACCATCATCGTCGCCGGAATCTCTGTTGCCGTATTCGGTTCCGTTATTAATCTCTACACGGGATTCGGTCAGGCAGATCCGGAAATGCTCAAGCTGATCTATACGCTGGGCGGTACAAGGCGGGATGCGCTCTTTAAGGTTATCCTTCCCTCATCCATCCCGCTTATTCTGAGCAATATGAAGGTCAACATCGGCCTCTCCCTCGTGGGTGTGATCATCGGAGAATTTCTTGCCGCAAGGCGCGGACTCGGCTATCTGATCATTTACGGTTCCCAGGTATTCCAGCTTAATATGGTGATCACCTCGATCATCATTCTCTGCGCCATTGCCATGGCATTCTATAAGCTGATCCAGAGTCTGGAACATCATTATCGCAAAAAAAATTAAGATTAAAGAAGAGCAGGCGTACAATGATATACCCTGCTCTTCTTCAATCCGTCCACAGGACGGTTTCGCCTTTTTCTAAAGATTCCTGCACCAAAATGATCCGCTGATTGTCCGATCCCCTGAATTTCAGACTGATATCCTTCCTTGTCAAAATGAACTCACCGTCCACAAGCACATCTATATAGGACAGAAATTCCCTCATATCTGGCCATTGTGTACAGAATTTATTCAAAATATCTTCCTCAAAACGATACCCCGTATAGCACCAGATATCCTTCCCGGGATACTTCTCCTTCACCGTTCTTATAAACGGCAAAAGTTCTCTCCAATTCGCATACTCAAGCGGCTCACCGCCAAGCAGCGTAAGTCCGGCGATATACTCCGGCGCCAGATATGCGAGAATCTGTTCTCTGACAGTTTCCTCAAAAGGATGTCCGTACTTAAAGTCCCATGTCATCTCATTAAAGCAGCCTTCACAATGATGTGTGCACCCGCTCACAAAGAGCGTTACCCGGACTCCGGTCCCGTTGGCGATGTCACAGTTTTTGATCTCCGAATAATACATATGTGTCTCCCAAACTAGAGATGCAGCACCCGCTCCTTAATCTCCTGTGTACGCCCCTGATTCCAGAACTGCGTACCGATGTAGCCGCAGGTACGTCTCGCGACATTCATCTTATCCTGATCCGTATTACCGCAGTTAGGGCAGCGCCAAATCAGCTTGCCGTCCGTGTCCGCCACGATTTCGATCTCTCCATGATAATCACACGCCTGGCAATAATCGCTTTTTGTGTTTAACTCCGCATACATAATATTCTCGTAAATGTACTGCATGACGGAAAGCACTGCCTCCAGATTATTTTCCATATTCGGCACTTCAACATAGCTGATTGCACCACCCGGCGACAGCTCTTGAAACTGTGATTCAAATTTCAGTTTATCAAACGCATTAATTTCTTCCGTCACATGAACGTGATAACTGTTGGTGATATAATTCTTGTCCGTCACCCCTTCAATCACGCCAAACCGCTTCTGCAGACATTTGGCAAACTTATAGGTGGTGGATTCCAACGGTGTACCATAGAGACTGAAATCTATGTTTGTCTCCTCCCGCCATTCCTTGCAGGCATTATTAAGATACTGCATGACTTTCAGCGCAAAGGGAGTCCCTTCGGGGTCCGTATGACTCTTACCCGTCATGTATCTGGTACACTCGCACAGTCCCGCATAACCAAGCGATATGGTAGAATAACCGCCATATAACAGTTTGTCGATCTTTTCCCCCTTCTTAAGCCTCGCCAGCGCCCCGTTCTGCCACAGGATCGGTGCCACGTCGGAAGGTGTTCCTTTCAGCCTGTTGTGCCGGCACATAAGCGCTCTTCTGCACATATCCAGACGCTCGTCCATGATCTCCCAGAATCTCTTCATATCTTTGCCGGAAGAACATGCCACGTCCACCAGATTTAAGGTAACGACACCCTGATTGAATCTGCCGTAAAATTTCGGCTTATCCTCCTCATCATGATACACCGTAAGGAAAGAACGGCATCCCATACAGGTATAACAATTACCGTCTTTTAACTTTTTCATGATCTTTTCGGATATATAATCCGGCACCATGCGCTTCGCCGTGCACTGCGCCGCCAGCTTCGTCAGATACCAGTATTTGCTGTCCTCGTGAATATTATCTTCTTCCAGCACATAGATCAGTTTCGGAAACGCCGGCGTGATATAGACGCCTTTCTCATTCTTGACGCCCTTAATGCGCTGATGAAGCATTTCTTCGATGATCATAACCAGATCATCTCTAAGCTGTCCTTCCGGCACCTCGTCAATATACATGAACACTGTAATAAAAGGCGCC